>NZ_JAWDJI010000214.1:0-6639 GCF_032465655.1 Paenibacillus sp. 3LSP
AACCAAGATTAACAATTAATTGAATACCATGTCACTTTAGATGCAAGGCTAGTGCTATATTTGCTCATTTCAACATTTCAACTCCATCGTACTGGATTATAACCGATTTTTCATACAGATCACGTAGATTTGGCCTCATGAAGCACAATTATATATGATTTTTCTTATAGATTCCCTGTTCCCACCAATCCGACGCACCATAACTAAACTAGCAAAGCGACAATCAACTCAACCCGTTCATCCTCCCCTATTTCCAACGCCCCCTCCCAACGTTACTCTCCCAACGTTACTCTCCCAACAAAAAAAGAACCGCAGCACAACTCAATCCGTTTGCTACGGTTCTTCCGTATCTTGATTATATGTCATATTCTTCCAAAACGCAAGAGCTGCAAAGCAACGAACGAACATTGGAACATTGAGACCGCTCGTATTGCAAAGCACTCCTGCCCTTCCCCTGATTGATCGGGATAATGCGTAAAAATAAGCCACTATACACTAAGCTGCTGTACAGTGAAAAGCCCACCTTATCTTCCCTGCAAGACCCGCCACAATTGGTAGAACAGCGACTTCACAGCGCGCAGTCGAATGATCTCACGGTTGCCCTTGAGGTTCAGTTCGAAGACGGCAGTATCCGCACCCTCGCGCGCAATCGCAACATACACGAGCCCCACAGGCTTGCGCTCAGAATGAGCAGGCCCTGCCACGCCGGTGATCGACAGCCCAATGTCGGTGCCTACAGTCAGGCGCACCTGCTCCGCCAGGAACTTGGCCGTTTCCGAGCTGACTGCGCCTGGCGCATTTTCACCTTCAAGCAGGTCATGCGGCACGTTGAGCAACTTCTCCTTCATCGCATTGGAGTAGCATACGATCCCGCCCGTAAACACGGCTGAACTGCCGGGCAATGCGGTGAACATCTCCATGAGTAGGCCGCCGGTGCAGCTTTCGGCTGCGCTCAACGTAAGACCGCGCGAAGCCATTAAATCGAGGATCGTCTTCTCGATAGGCTCATCCACGTTCGCGTACAAATGCTCCGGCAGCCGCGAGGCAATCTCACGCTCCATCGCATCCAGCTTCACCGCCGCTTCCTGCTCATTTGCCGCTTTAGTGGAGATGCGAATCGTAACTTCGCCTTCCTTCGCATAGGGCGCCACCGTAGGATCACTTTGCGCCTGAATCAGGTCGAGCAGTTTGGTCTCCAAGGCAGACTCGCCAACCCCCGCAAACTTCAGCATTCGCGAAAAAATCGGCATCTCGCTGGTCAGCACATGCTTCAAAATCCAAGGCTTCGCCTGATGCTCGAACATCGGCTTCATTTCCTTTGGCGGACCAGGCAATACGATATAGAACTTGCCGTTCAACGCAATCGCATTGCCCACCGCCAGACCAGTTTCATTCGGAAGCGGCGTGCCCCCTTCAATGGCGAGCGCCTGACGGCGATTGTTCTCCGTCATCGGGACTCCGCGGTCTTGAAAGAATCGCTCGATATTCGCCATCGCTTCCGGGTCGATGTATAGCGTCCGACCGAGTACCTCAGCCAGCGCCTCCTTCGTAAGATCGTCCTGGGTTGGACCCAGCCCGCCCGTTAGGATCAGCACATCCGCCCGCCCCGATGCCGTCTTTACCGCCTCGGCCAGTCGATTCATATTATCGCCAACCACCGTTTGGAAATAAACATCGAGCCCAAGCGCGGCTAACTCCTGAGACAAGTACTGTGCATTTGTATTGACGATTTGACCAAGCAGCAGCTCCGTCCCTACCGCAATAATTTCCGCTTTCATTTTCGCATGCCTCCTTCAGTGTTCTGCCTTAACTCCCAAAATCCATTTATACTTTGGAAAAAGAAAGCACGCTCTTATTCTTCACGAAATAATCAATCCCTGAATACAACGTGATGATTGCCGCCAGCCAAATCGCGATATCATCAAACGGGATCGATAACCATTCAAACGGAAAATTGTTCAATAGCAACGCCGAAATCGCGATGATCTGCGTGATGGTCTTCGCCTTGCCCCACTTGCTGGCCGCAATGACGGAGCCTTCCAGAAGCGCAACTTCGCGCAAGCCGGTCACCGCAAACTCACGGGCGATAATGATAACTGCAATCCAGGCATCGCATTTGCCCAAGGCCACAAGACCAATCAGCACCGTTCCTACCAACAGCTTATCTGCAAGCGGATCAAGCAGTTTACCTAAATTGGTGACCAGATTATATTTACGAGCGATGTAACCATCAATCCCGTCCGTGCTGGCAGCGATAATAAACAGCACTGCCGCTATCAGTTGGTTTACCGGCAACGAGTACTCGCCAAGCGTCAGCTCATAGGCGAGCCATCCGGCATCCAACAGCAAGAAGACCAGCATCACCGGAATCATGAAAATACGAGCTAATGTGATACGGTTGGGCAAATTCACAGGACAGCCTCCCCGGACAAATCATAATCAAAAGCATGCGTAATTCGCACTTTGGTCAGTTCTCCTAGCCCGACCGGGCAATTCGTGACGTAAACTTCGCCATCGATTTCCGGAGCGTCATATTGCGAGCGGCCGACGTAAACGTCGCTACGCCCGTCATAACGTTCGATCAGCACGTCCAGAACCTGACCGATGTACTTACTGCTGTTGGCGTTTGCAACCTCCCGCTGAATCTCCATCAGCGTATTCGCCCGCCATTCTTTGACCTCTTCATCCACTTGATCCGGCAAACGTGATGCCGGCGTATCCTCTTCCTTGGAATAGGTAAATACACCAAGGCGGTCGAACTTGATCTCGCGCACAAACTCACATAACCGCTCAAAATCTTCATCCGTTTCCCCTGGAAACCCAACGATCAAAGACGTACGTAAAGAAACGTTCGGTATCCGCGCACGAATCTTTGCAACCAGCTCGCGGATGTCGCGATTCCGGCCAGGCCGACGCATCCGTTTCAAGATGGAGTCTTCGCTGTGTTGCAGCGGCATATCCACGTATTTGCAGATTTTCGGATTGGTCGCCATCATCTCAATCAGCTCGTCCGTAAAGAAGCCGGGATAAGCATAATGCAACCGCACCCACTCCACGCCTTCCACCTGAGTGACGCGATCCATCAGCTCTGCCAACTTAAACTCGCCATACAAGTCGGTACCGTAATTGGTAGAATCCTGCGCAATCAGGCTGATTTCCTTAACGCCCTGGGCCGCCATGCTGCGGACTTCCTCCAAAATCGATTCCATGGAACGGCTGCGGAACTTCCCGCGCATGATCGGAATGCTGCAGAACGTACAGTTGTTATCGCAGCCCTCAGCGATCTTCACGTAGGTCGTGTAGCGGGCTGTAGACAGCTTGCGCGGCAACGCTTGTTCATAATTAAAGACAGGGTTGCCGACCAGCGCCGGCTTCTTGCCTTTCAGCGCTTCGTCAACGATCCGATTGATTTGGTGAAAATCTCCCGTCCCCACAATACCGTCGATCTCCGGCATTTCCTCCATTAAAGTCTGCTTATATCGCTGCGTCAAACACCCGGAAACGATCAGTGCTTTCAATCTTCCGCTTTCCTTCAAATCGGCCAGCTCAAGAATCGTATTTACCGATTCTTCCTTCGCCGCATCGATAAATCCGCAGGTGTTGACGATAATGACGGTTGCATCCTCGCGATTATCCACCAAGGAATAGCCGCGCTGCTCAATTAGACCCGACATGATTTCCGAGTCCACCAAATTTTTCTCGCAGCCCAATGTCACGATTTTTACCTTTTCTGTCATGAACCATTTCCCCCATCGTTGAAAGCCAAAATTCCCGTCAAACTTAAGGATTAAACAACCTCTACAAGTATAATATTCCGGGACCAATGCTGTCAAAAATATGAAAAGGGCCTGCCGCAGCTAGATATTCCCTGCAGGAGACCCTTGTGCACTATTTAAAATTGGTGAACTGCAAATCCACCGACAAGTCGGCTTTACGCAGCATCTGGATGATCTCTTGTAAATCGTCACGGCTCTTGCCTGTTACGCGAATTTGATCACCTTGAATTTGGCTTTTGACCTTCAACTTGGAATCGCGAATCAGCACATTAATTTTCTTGGCATTTTCCTGGTCGATCCCTTGCTTCAATTTAATTCGCTGACGCACGGTGCCCATGGATGCCGGTTCCACTTTGCCGTAATCCAAGTTCTTGATCGGCAACCCGCGCTTAATCATTTTCGATTGCAGGATGTCGATGACCGCTCCCAGCTTGTATTCATCGTCAGAAACGATAACCAGTTCGTCTTTCTCCAGCTTCAGCTCGCTCTTGCTACCTTTGAAATCAAAGCGGTTTGCAATTTCCCGTTCCGTTTGATCGATTGCGTTGGTCAATTCCTGCATGTCCATTTTTGAAACGATGTCGAAAGAATTTTCCGAAGCCATAAGTCACATTCCTTTCTCGGTTTCCAATCTTTACATAATTAAATTATATGTAAAAAAAATCGCAAAGTCGAGCCATTCGTCGCCGCCATTACCATACTGCCGAATAAAGCCAAAAAAGCGCTGCTTGACCTGATGGTCCTCACCGCGCTTTTGATTAAGCGAATAAGCGATCAGCTTGTGGCCGGCCTCGCTTATTCGTTGCCTTCTGTGGTTGAATTGTCTCTACCCATACCGGCGTCTTCCGTTCCGGTATCCCCTGTGGTACCGCCGCCTGTTCCGTCATCAAGGTTCAATAGGAACTTGGACGTCGTCTTTCCATCCTCAATTGTTTGTCCGGCGACCGTGATCACGGTTTGAGAGGAATTACCCGATTTGACGAATAACCCTTCCGGTCCGATATCATAGGTTAATACGTCGCCTTCTTTAGTGTTGTCATAAAACAACTTCTCACCCTTAGAGTTGCCTTTGCGTACTTCAACCCAACTTTTTCCGCTAGCTGTAATCACGACTTGCACAGGCCCCGTCCCAGGGTTTTGAATCTTGAACTTCGTAGTGCTACCTTCCGTTCCGTCCGGTACGATCGTCACCGCCTGATTATCGGTATCATTCGTCGGGGATTCGTCTCCCGCGTTCCCCGCATTCCCGGTATTCGTATCGGTACCCTGATTTGATCCCGATTCCGCACTATTGTTTGTCCCATTCTGGGCGCCATTGTTCCCGCCTACGGTATCGCCACTGGCTGTATTACCGGTTTTGTTGCCATTTTGGTTGGTCCCCTGAGTGACCGGCGTAGGATCCGGCTCCTTATTGTTATCCGCTTGATCGTTATTATTTCCCCATACTGTGAAATACAGATAGATAACAATCAAAATCAGCACAGTAAACGACCACATCAGCGTCGTGGACAGCCATTTCGAGTTGCGCTCGTTGTGCTGCCGGCTGCGGCGCTTTTGAATCACCGGTTCCATCGTAGGTTCCGGAGCTGTAGAAGGCACGTTTTGCCGATGTTCGGCAAGCAGTTCGTCCGCGTCCAAGCCGACGGTCTCCGCATACGTTTTAATAAAAGCCCGAACATAGAAGCTACCAGGCAGAACCTTATAATCCCCCATTTCGATGGCTTCCAAATATCGTTTGCGAATCTTCGTCATTTCCTGTACGTCATCCAGCGACAAACCTCTGGCAAGGCGGGCTTCTCTTAACTGCTGGCCCAAATCCGACACGACCATCACCTCCTGCTTATGATTTCTTTATGCGGCTCATCGTTTAGAGATCGTCCGTATAAATTGTCGTGAACGTATCGTAAACGATTTGCTCATCAGGATTGTTACGCAATTCAATAATTATGTCAAAATTGTCATAACTATATTCAGACTCTTTCACGAACACATCCGGGTGTTCGATAACTTTCGTGGAAGGCATGGACATCAACTCTTGCAAGAGCTGATGATGCTTTTCATTGGAACGAAGAGTACTTATGATACCGTCAATAATAAATACATTCCTAGGGTCCATTTCATTCTCTGACAATTGGCTGCGTACCGTTTGCCGCAAGAGCGTTGAAGATACAAACGTCCATCGTTTCATCGCGCAGACGCTTCCGGCGATAATCGATTCCGTCTTCCCCACACGAGGCATCCCTCGTAGTCCGATCACCTGATGGCCATCCCGTTTCATGATTTCGCCTAGAAAATCAACCAAGATCCCCAGCTCATCCCGCGTAAATCGGAACGTCTTGCGATCATCGGAATCCCGATCGATATAGCGTCCATGACGGACGGCGAGCAAATCGACTAGACGCGGATTCCGCAAAGCGGTGACCGTAATACTGTCCACCTTGTTCAATAACTGACTGACTTGTTCGATTTTTCCGTCATCATTGGTCTCGAGCAGCAGCCCGCGCGTCTTGCCTTCCACGCCGTTAATCGTTAAGATGTTGATCTCCAACATCCCTAACATGGAGGCGATATCCCCCAAAAGTCCTGGGCGATTTTTATGTATTTTGTATTCTAAGTACCATTGCTTCTCATCCATCCCAGACACCTTCTCCATATCCTCTTGCTCTTTCGACAAAATAGTTCTTAATTCCTGCTAATTCGCAGAAAACAATTTATAAAGAACAAATCTTCCCATTCCTGATAACAGATGTTCATATGTGTTTTATGATATATAAAATAAAATTGAAAGGCAAGCGGGCGGAGAAAATGGTCAGTGTCAAGCTAGCGTGGGCAGTCATTTAAGATGCCTGGAACGCGAACCGTG
>NZ_JAWDJI010000215.1:0-10020 GCF_032465655.1 Paenibacillus sp. 3LSP
CTTCAAGAGATTCACCTTCTCATTTTAGGGTGGGGTGGGAATATGGGTTTATTTCGCTTGCTCAAGTGCTTGGCTCACGAGCTCGAAATGCGGTTGCAGCGTAATCGTTGCCCCAGCGATCGCGTCCGTTTTGCCCTCATCGTTAAATGTCACGGCAGCTGGATCTTGTTTTTCGATCAGGTAAGCTTCCGCTTTCGCTACTTCTTCATGCCATTCGGCTTGAGCGCCGCCGGCTTTCATTCCATATTTGCCGTCAATCGAGTATTGCTTCTTGTCTTCGCCTTTGTCGTTCACACCGCTGAAGTTCACTTTGACGATCTTGCCGGCAGCGACGACAACGTCAACGGTATCTTTCCAACCAGAATGCTCGTCGAAGGAAGCTCCTTCTGCATGGTAAGTGCCGTCTTTGTAAGGACCAACCTCAACTGGACCGGCATTCAGCGCTTGATCAGCCAAGTTAAAAAATTCACTTACATGGACGGACACACCTGCGATGGCATCCGTTTTGCCGTCATCTCCCAAAGTGATCGCTTTAGGATCTTGCTTTTCGATCAGGTATTGCTCAACCTTCTCGGCTTGTTCGTGCCATTCGGAGGAAGCGCCGCCGGCTTTCATGCCGTACTTGCCTTCTTTGGAATAGGTCACTTTGTCGACGGGAGCTTTTTCGCTCAGCGCATTCCATTTGGCTTCTGTGATTTTGCCTCCGGATACCGTCAGGGTTACGTAGGATTGCCATCCGGAATTTGCATCCACTTCACCTTGGGCGAAGTATACGCCGTCTTGGTATTTCCCTTGCTCTGCAGCTGCGTTATTTGCTCCTGCATTGGTTTCGTTAGCAGCAGAAGTGTTGTTTGCAGGTTGCGCAGAGTTTGTGCTGTTCGCCTCATTGTCCGATCCACAGCCGGCCAATAGACCTAACAACAGTGCACTGCTCAGGATAATTGAAGCTTTTTTCATGATTGAGACCTCCATTGAATGAAAATATATATATATTAAAATGTGAAGACATTTTAATAACGAATATCAGGTGGGGGACCCTTGAAAAAGGCTGATCTGATAAGGGGTTCGGGAGTCCCGAAACCTTTGTTCGAAGGCATTTTAGCATATAAAAATAGGGCTTAATGTGAAATTTATCACATGTAGTGTGATCTAAAACAACTGCTCCAAACGGCGAAACCAGCACTACGTAAGGGAATACCGCGTTCAAAGAATTGCCCAATTTTTAAAATATATATTTTTTAAAGATGAGATGGCCTGGGAGGGACGAATTTCCCGTACCGAAAAGAGGGCATATAAACAAAAAGTTCCAAACGTTTTATGAAAATCGGCATGACTTCTACCGATATAAATAGAAGCGGGCATGCCCGGAAATACGCGAGACGGAAAGAAGGCATCCTCCTTGACGGTATACAGGACGTTTATTTCGCGCTTACTACTTAACTACACAGCGGGGCTCCTACTTGCGGTCACCGCGGTCGCGAGCCTTATCGCAGCTGCACCGCTGGATATATCCCCTTCGGACTACGCCTGGCTAATCCGAATTCTGATCTTGTCGCTGTGCTGTATGCTGGGGCTGGAATGGCTGGTGTTCAGCCGGCAAATCAAGCCGATCCGCAGCGTGTTCATGGAGGAAGTGGGGAGCTATCAAACGCTTCAAAATGTGTATATCCGTACCCATCGTTTGCCATCGCTTGCCGTCAAGCGGATTCTAGGACCTCATTTGTTTGGCTTGGTTGTTCCGGCTGTGGCCTTATCGCTTGGGTTAATCCGGGCTGGTCACCTGTCAATTCCGCCTTACTATGTGTTGCTGGCTGCCTTGAGCGGCATTCTGGTCAGCAGCATGCATGCATTGGTCGAATATTATTTAACTTCTTATGCGATTCGTCCTGTCCTGCAGGAGTTAATTTCCTGGAGCCGCAGAATGTTTGGCAAAGATTTATCGCTGAACGGCAGGGTTATCGTCCCGGTATCTCGAAAATTAATATGGAGCTTTTTCTTGATGTGTATGGCTCCTTTGCTGCTATACAGCTTATCTATGCAGTTCCGGTTGGAGGACCTCGACCATGGAGCCTATGCCTACTGGCAGTGGGCCGGCTATGTCTTGGCCGTGAGTATTCTATTCGCAATGATTGGCTCCCGGCTGTTGGCCCGTGAGATCATGCTGCCGATTCAGCATTTGTACGAGCGGATGGCCGAGGTAAAAACCGGCAGCATTCGTACAGCGGCCAGTGATATGTTTTCGGATGAATTTTCCCGTCTGATCACGGGATTTAATCATATGCTGCGCGGGCTGCAAACTCAGGCGGCTCGAAATAGCCAACTGGTAGACAGCTACTTCGCGACGCTGGCAGCGGCGCTGGACGCCCGCGATCCGTATACAGCGGGACACTCTCTTCGAGTAGCCGAATACGCCGTCAAAATCGGGGAGTTGGCCGAGTTGCCTGAAGATCGCATTGATGAGCTGCGCAAGTCAGCGTTGCTCCATGATATCGGGAAAATCGGCATTCGCGATGCGATTCTGCTGAAGGATGGCCGATTAACCGACGAGGAATGGGAGCAGGTCAAGCAGCACCCCGTGCTTGGGGAAGCGATCTTAAAGCAGGTCGAGCCTGCGGATGCGATGGCTCCTTATTTGCCAGGGGTTCGGTCGCATCATGAGCGTTATGATGGAAAAGGTTATCCGGACGGGTTAGCCGGGGAGGAGATCCCGCTATTCGGGCGGATTATCGCCGTAGCCGACGCCTTTGACGCCATGACCTCAGATCGGCCTTATCGAAAAGGCTTAGCGAGAGATAAAGCGATCGAGATTTTGGAGCAGGGTCGCGGTACCCAATGGGATCCTTACTTCGCCGGACTGTTGGTGCAGCATTTTCGCAGCGATATCCAAAAAAAAGAGTCCAGCTGATCTTGAAGAGAAGCGGGTTCTACGAGCAGGAGTGGGGATATGGGGATCGGTATTAGCTTTATACTAAATTTAAGCATGTTAATCACCGTCGCTTATTTAACCAACATCCTATATAAATATGGTTTGCGAAAAATGCCGCCGCGCAGCTTGTACGTCTTGTCCGTTCTAATGATGATTTTCTCGGGCTGGCTATGTATCAAGTTTGGCTTCCGACTTCACGATGACGTCAGATTCGATCTTCGGGCAGTGCCGCTAATTATAGCGGCATTTGTTTATTCCCAGCCGTTAACGATGATCATCATCGGCTTCGGGATTGGCCTGGCCCGTCTGACGTTTGGTTTGAGCGAAGCAGCGATGGCCGGCTTTATTAACTTAACGGTCTTGGGATTTTTGTGCGCCGGACTAAATATCTGGATTCGGCGGACCAATTACAGCATTACCTTTAAGGGGATTGTAACCATTCTTGTTGTGAATGTTGTCAACTCTCTGAACCTTGCCATCATCGGAGTCGTGCCCCGTAAGCATTATTTGCTGGATATCATGCCGATTGGACTTTCGTTAAGTATTGTACTCAGTATTGGCTTTGCTCTGATCCTTCGTGACTTTCAGTTGGGGGCAAGACAAAATCTGGAGCTGAAATACGCAAACGAGCTGCTCCGCAAGCAGGCCGATGAGCTGCAAAAGGCCAAGATTGGGCTGGAAGATCGGGCGAAGCAGTTATCTGAAGCTTCCAGCCACAAATCGGAGTTCTTGGCGACGATGTCACATGAGTTGCGTACGCCGCTCAACAGTATTATTAATTTGGCGGAAATGATCGCCGAATCCGACGAAGCCAGCGAGGAAATTTCGGAATATGGCCAGATCATTCACAGATCAGGTGAAGAATTGCTTCAGATTATTAATGATATTTTGGATTTGTCCAAGGTGGAGGCAGGTCGGCTGGAGATTACAGACGAAGAAGTGGTATTGGAAGAAATCCCAGTATGGATTCAGCTGCAGTTCGAGCAAATTGCCGCTCAGAAGAATATTGCCTTTACGATCCAACTGGAGCAAGGTTTGCCCGATTCCATCATCTCTGATCCACAGCGGATCGCACAAATCCTGCGGAATTTATTGTCCAATGCGTTTAAGTTTACACATGAGGGACATGTGGAGTTAGACATCCGCCGTGCTCCGGCGAAGGGAATACACGAAGGGGAATGGCTGGTGTTTACCGTCTCGGATACCGGCATCGGCGTGGCTGAGGAGAAGCAGCAGGCGGTATTCGAGGCGTTTCAGCAAGCCGACGGCTCAATAAGTCGGCGATATGGAGGGACGGGTCTGGGCTTATCGATTAGCAGCAACCTGGCCCGCCTGCTGGGGGGGCACCTCCGTATGGAAAGCCAAGAAGGGCGAGGCAGCACCTTTTCCTTCTATTTGCCTTTAAAAATCGCTCGATCCCATTTCGGCGAAGTTCATGTACAGTCCGAGTTGCCGTGACGAAGGGGTTATCGGTAAAATGGGGAGAAGAAAGGATGGGATGATGAAGATGAAACAAGTAATTTCTACGACCGCTGCGCCAGGTGCCATTGGTCCATATTCGCAGGGGATTCAATTGGGAGATATGATCTTTACTTCCGGCCAATTGGGATTGGTGCCGGAAACCGGCCAGCTTGCTGAAGGCGTGGAAGCACAGGCTGCACAAGCGCTGCGGAACGTTCAGGCAGTATTGGCTGCAGCCGGCAGCGGATTGGACAAGGTCATCAAGACGACCGTATTTTTGAAGGACATGAACGATTTTGCCAAGGTGAACGAAGTTTATGGTTCGTTCTTCGCAGAGCCGTATCCCGCGCGCAGTGCCGTCGAAGTGGCGCGTCTGCCTAAGGACGGCCTGGTAGAAATCGAAGTTATTGCGGTGAAGTAAAATAAACCCCGTGGACAGGCTTGGATGAAGCCAGTCCAACCAAGCTGCCGGAGGCGATGCCTTACGGCGGCTTTTTTTGTCAGGGAGGGGAAGGTAACTCTATCGGCTGCGCTCCTTTCGTGATTATCCCGTTGCCTCAGGGTGAGGTAGAAGATCTCTTGAATCAGAATGAAAGGGATATGCCGCACCTCTTGGTGGATGTTTTTGTGGGAGAGAGGGTCCCTATGTTGGAAGCCTTCTTCTGACGATTATCCCGTTGCTTCAGGGGGAGGTAGAAGATCTCTCGAATCTGAATGAAAGGGATAGCCGCACCTATTGATGGATGTTTGTGGGAGAGGGTCCTGTGTGGAAGCCATCCTCTGACGATTATCCCGTTGCTTCAGACAGGGAGTGGAGAATATTGAAGGGCTTCTAAATCTGAACGAAAGGGATAATCGTGCAAAAGGAGGCGTGAAAGGGCCCCACAAGGGCAGCGGGGCTTTAGTCCCGCTCATGAGAGCGCAGAAAGACGATCCAAAGTGCGTACGCTATCAAAGCTAGCGATCCGGCGCTGGAGGCAATGGCGACAATTTGGTGCAGCTGAGGACCAGCTGCTAGGGCGCCATACCCCCACGCGAAGGTGAGCGGGACGATGGCGTCCCGCCAACGGAAGCCAACAAAGCAGGCGCTGAGGATCCCTACTGCAAGCAGCAGGAGGGTAAGCCCAAGATGGGATGGAGCCGAGACAGACGTTGCCGATATCGTAGCAGCAGATATAGAGGAATGGGGCAGCAGGGCGTCCACGCTAGCAAGCGCTGTAACACAGATCCATCCAAAATATAAGCTGAACGGCAGGCGTACGAACCAAATTTCTGCGGCTGACGGGCGAAGGATATTCCGGGTGCTGTGGTACATCGAGGCGGCCACGAATACCAACAGAAATAACACCAGGGTCGATATCAGGGGTTGCCGCTCCCCTAAGGTGATCCACACGATCGAGAGGGTGCAGGTAAGCAGGAAGCGCACGGGCATGGGCGTCACTGAGAAGGGCTCGCGGTTAGGCCGCAGTAACGGGTAGAGGACCCAGCCAGACATCAGGACATAAATGATCAGCCAGATCGTAAAAGTATAGCCCGCCGGCGTAAGGAGCGCATGTAATCCGTGGGGAAACCGCTGGGGCCGGCGTAAGCCAAATGGAAGCGCTGCTGCCGCCAGGTTTGCCGCCATTAACGCCGCAAACGAGGCGAGATTTAACCAATGACCGGACCGACCGCGCAACATGGGAATGCACCTCCTTGATCTTTTTTTGGGTACTAGAAATATTCCCCATTTTTTCTCAAATGATAAGGGAGGGGATCGCGAGGCAGCAGGAGAGGGAGGAAGGCGGTTTTATATGCCGCCGTTTTCGTATAAGATGTTAGTAATGAATTTGGCTAGAATTAGTAACCGACGGGAGATCACCATGAATCAACGTCTTTATGGAATATGGCTGGGCGATGTAATGTTTTGCTTCTCCGGCGAAGTATCGGAGTCGAAGGTGGATGCTTGGACCGCCGTGCTCCGGCGTAAGGAGCTGGAGCCGGGGGTCCGGCCGTTTCAGCATGCCGTGCTTCGGTTGGCAGAGGTCAGGTATCCGGTCTCTTCCGTACGGAGGTCATATAAGAACGGAGAGCGGCGCAGTCTGATCGGCCGATCCCTGGAAGGATTGGCTTTGTCTGTGCCGGAGGCCTGGCGTTTGCTGCTGCATTGGGACGAATCCGTATGGGAGGAGCAGGGAATCAAGCCGGGCGCGGAAATGAGCTATTGGAGCAAGGCGGCCAAGTTTGCCTTGGAGCTGCTGCTGCGCGGCCGAATCGCGCCATCCATCCGTCCGGTGGCAACCACCGGACGCCGCCGCGGATCGCAGGGACAAATGCGGGCAGCATGGGGGCCGCTCCTGACCGCGCCGGAGGACGAGGTGCGGTTCCGGCGTTTGGCCGGAGCGATGCCGCCGATCTGCCTTGCTGCTGTGCAGACTGGGGCCGGAGCGTCCTCTGAAGACGAGGGGACGCTGGAGGATCGGCAGATGGCGGTGCTGCATTCGTTTTTAACGGCAATGATTGATCACGAAGCGCGCGGGGCGGTCCAAGATTTGGGACGTAAGCTGAATGCCAGCCGGGCGGATTATCACCGGGGGTCGTCGCCGCTGGCAGAGCTGTGGTGGAACGGGTTGTTAACCGGTGCACAACCGCCGGATATTCAAGGCAGTGTGACGGAGCTGGAACAGCTGAGCGCAGACATCGCCGTTGCTGGAGGCGGTCGCCCCCGGGCGGTAGAATCCGAGACCAGCGGTCCGGAACCGGGAAGCTTGCGCCTCTGCCTGCGGTTGGAGCCGTATCAGGATGCTCATGGCGAATCCGCTGAAGGTGAAGTGGTGACTGCGGTTTGGCGGCTCACTTTCTGGGCTGAGGGAGCTGAGCATCCAAGCGTGCTCCTGCCAGCCGGGCTCATCTGGAGTTATCCCGGGCCTGACATGGAAATTCACGGCCTTCTGTACCGGAATGTCCAGGAGAACTTCTTGCTGCGACTGAGCAAAGCCGCCGCGGTATCTCGGGAAGTCGCCGCTGCGATGGAGCATCCTCGCCCGCAGGATCTGCTTATGGATCCCAAAGACCTGATCACGTTCTTAAGCAAATCGGTGCCGGCGCTGCGCAAGCTAGGCGTGAACGTGCAGATGCCAACCCGCTGGACCCGAGAGGGACGGCGTTCCGCCAGTATTCGGATCCGAACTCGAGGGTTCGCGAGCGGGATGCTGGAGGGCAGAGGCGAGGAGAGACCTAAGCTGGGAGTGGATCAGCTGGTCGCTTTTGAAGCGGAGGCACTGCTTGGAGGGCGTGAGCTTACCCGGGAAGAGTTGATGGAGCTGGCTTCGGCGAAGCTGCCGCTCGTATTTTTTCGCGGCGAATGGATTGAAGTGGATACGAAGGAGATCCGGCAGGTGCTAAAGTTCATGAAGCGACATGAAAACGGCACCTTGACCTTCCGCGAGTTGATGCACCTCGCTTCCGGCGATCAGGAAGTCCAATTGGAGGGCGTGAACATCGCTGGCATTGAAACCGCCGGGATGCTGTCGATCCTGATGGCAGGCGGAGCTGTTCGGCAACTTCATCCGCGTCCGGTTCCATCCGGGCTAAACGGAACGCTGCGCCCCTATCAGGAACGGGGATACCAGTGGCTGGCTACGATGCGCGAGCTGGGTTTTGGCGCCTTGCTGGCCGACGATATGGGTTTAGGAAAAACGGTGCAGGTGATCTCGGTGTTGTTGGACGGTGCTCAGCAGGCAGGGACCAAATGTCTGATTATCTGTCCGACCTCCTTGTTAGGCAACTGGCAACGGGAGTTTTCGCGGTTTGCTCCGGGGCTCAAGCTGTACGTCCATCACGGGAGTGACCGTTATCACGGGGAGCGTTTCCTCCAGGAGTACCGGACATGCGATGTGGTTTTAACGACGTATCAGCTGGCCGGCCGCGATGCGAAGGAGCTGCGTTCGGCGGAATGGACGACGGTGGTGCTGGATGAAGCCCAGTACATCAAAAATTACGGCACCAAGCAAGCGCAAAGCGTGATGAAGCTCAGCGCGCCGCACCGCATCGCCATGACGGGGACTCCCGTTGAGAATAGGCTCAGCGAATTGTGGTCGATTTTTCAATTTCTGAACCCGGGATACTTGGGGACACACGCTTCGTTTCGGGCGCGTTACTCCGGGGCTGGGGGAGAACAGCAAGCAGCCGAGCTGCAGAAGCTGCGGAAGTTGGTTGCGCCGTTTCTGCTGCGCCGGCTCAAGAGCGATCCGGACATCCGCAAGGACTTGCCGGAGAAGATCGAGCTGAAATCGTACTGCTCCTTAACCGTTGAACAGGCGCGCTTATATCAATCGGTGACGACGGAACTGCTTCATCAGATCGGCGCCCAGAGCGGGATCGCCCGCAAGGGATTGGTGTTATCTTCGTTGACCCGGTTGAAACAAATTTGTGATCATCCGGAGTTGGTTGCAGGAAGCCGGGCGACAGAGTCGACGGCTTTTGGCCGCTCAGGCAAAATGGAACGGCTTGGCGAGCTGCTCGACATGATCATGGACAATGGCGAAGCGGCGCTGATTTTTACGCAATACGTTCGCATGGGTGAATTGCTGCAGGAACGTTTGACGGAGCGGTATGGCGTGCGGCCGTTTTTTCTGCACGGCGGGGTGCCGAAGGCTGAGCGAGATCAGATGGTCCGGGCATTTCAGGAGGGTGAAGGCTCCCCGATCTTCGTGTTATCGCTGAAGGCTGGCGGCGTCGGCCTTAACCTGACCCGGGCGAATCATGTGGTCCACTATGACCGGTGGTGGAATCCAGCGGTGGAGAACCAGGCAACGGACCGGGTATTCCGAATTGGGCAGCAAAAGAACGTCGAGGTACATAAGCTGATCTGCCAAGGAACGCTGGAGGAGCGAATCGACGAATTAATCGAACGGAAAAAAACGCTGTCTGAACAGGTCGTTGGCTCCGGTGAGCAATGGCTGACGGAAATGAGCGACGAGGAGCTGCGCAACCTGATCGTGTTGCAGGAAAGCGGACTGTCTCCAGAGGGCGCGTTTGGTTGAGCGGTAAAGATAGAGTGCCTAGACAACAAGCTTGCTGAGAGGAGGAACATGCATGACCAGGCCCAAGACGAACGCCCAGGAACCTGACCAGCCGGTTGTCCGCTATGAAGCAGGCGGGCTGCAGGTCGAGATGGAACGGAATCATGTGGTACAGATCCCGCTGGCCCCAGCCGCAGTGCAGGATAAGCAGGCGCTGCTGCGCAAGCTCGCGGAACGGCCGCGCCTGGTGGCGGCGTTGGCCGAAGATGGAGCCGGCAGCATAGCGAAGCTGCTGCCGGCCGAGCGCGCGCCGTGGCCGCTTGGCACGGGCTCAGCGGCACCCGGGGCCGCGAATGCGGGCGATGCCGCAGACGGCGGCGCTGCTGCGGGCGCGGGCGATGCGGCAGGCGGTGCCACGGGCGCAGGCACCCGCGCGAACGCACCGGCCCCCGGCGCAGGGACCGCCCCTGGCCCTGATGCGGGCCAGGGGGCTGCGGCGCCAGGTGCACCTGGCGGCGTGCACTGCGCGTGCGGCGACCCGGGCTGCGCCCGGCTGGCGCCTGCGCTGGCCGCGGCCCGTGCGGCCTGGGCCGCCGATGCTGAGCTGCGGCCGCGCCAGCTCGGCTGGAC
>NZ_JAWDJI010000216.1:0-2681 GCF_032465655.1 Paenibacillus sp. 3LSP
CACCGGCTGCAGCGGCAGCAGCGAGCTGAGCAGCGCTGCGCCCGCCACGCAGGCGAGTACGACGACCCCGCCGGCGAGTCTCCCGGCTCCCCGGCTCAGTCCAGACTCGCCGCGATGGAACGCCGCCGCTTGCAGCGCGAGGCCCAACGCTGCCGAGCGGATGACGCCCAAATACAGCTCCAGGCCAACGGCCGCCTCCAGCGCGAGCAAGTAAATCACCGTGGCGCTCAAGAACAGCAAAATACTTTGCCGCGATAACGCCAGCATTTGTACGGAAACAACCAGCAACGTCCAACCGATCAACAGGAGCAAAGCCCGCGTCTCCATACTGATGGAGAACAGCCGCCCTGTATCCCAAAACACCTCCAAATCAGCAGAGACCGTATGGGCGTAGCCGATAAACCAGCCAATCCCCTCTCCTCTTCCGAACAGATACAACATGGCACCGGCGATAAGCAGCGGCGGCACCGGTGCATACAGGACAGATGGCAGCCGCAGGCAGCCAATGAGCAGCAAAGCACCTGTGAGAACGAAAAACAGCGGAAGCAGCTCCGTCTGCCTTTCAGGAATCATCGCGTGCAGCGGATACAACCATTCCCCAAATAAAGCAAACAACAACAGCGTGATTAAGATCCGCAGGCCGATGGAAGGCGCTGAATGTCCGCTGCGTCGGGAGGATGTCATCCGTGCCGACAGACCGCTGGCAGGGATCACTGACGCTTTAGGCGCTGACATGCTTGATCGCCCCTTTCCGCGGAGTTTTCGTCCGATACAGCGTCAGATCCAGCACCGTGACGCCCCTCTCCCGCAGTCGGGCAACCAGCCGCCCCAGATCCGATCCGCCGAGTCCGCCGGCACACCAAACTTCCGTGGCCACGCCCAGCTCAGCCAAATGCAGCACATCGCCCGCTAATTCAGGCGTCAGCTTGCCGGTGATGACGGTGAGGCTTTGCCCTTGGGAGAACACCTCGGACCAATCCCGGCGCAGTATTTCACCCGCAGACAAACCGTTCCCCAAGCGGAGGCCGGCAAGCTGCTCCAGACCGCTCATCAAGCCATCGCGACCGTTCACCTGGCAAGCGCCGTCCATCCCGCCATGGCTGAACCGAAGCTCATCGGACCCAGAATCGCCGCCTGCTTCGCGTGTTAGCCACGTTGCGGCTGCCGAAACCGCCAGTTCGAAGCCGGCGGAGGAAGCATAATCGCCGTCACGCGTGCTCAGCAGCAAATAACGCGGCATCACCCCCTGCTCTTCGGGAATGCGGGAGAGCAGCTCGCCTTTTTTCGCCGAGTATTTCCAGTGGATTCGCCGCAACGGGTCCCCTTCAACATAAGGTCTTAACCGGCCCGGTGCTGGAGAGGATGCGACCAACTGAGGCTGCCATGCTCCGCCGCCCTCTTGCTCCGCCCGTACCTCTGCCTTCGGGGGATTTCCTGCCAGCGGCAACGGATGAACGACCATCACCTCTGGGGAGGCCGCAAGTCGGCTCCGCTTGAACCAGCCAAACGGATCGCCCCAGGTCAGCTTGACGGACGCTTGCTTATAGACGCCCCGGGGTAAGCCCTGAATCGTATAAGTCATCCGGTAGTCCCGGCGAAATCCGGTAAAAAACAAACTACCGCCCCGGCTCCCCGGGCGGTTCTTCCCATTTTCTGAACCCACGGTGTCACCTGCCAGTTGGTCCTCGATCTGCAGCCAAACCGGCGGCAAACCTCCCTCACAGCGGACCGATAACGTGACCGTGACCGGTTCGCCGGCAACCGGATAGACCGGCTGCCAAGCGCGCTCCACCTTAAAGCGCTTTGGGCCAAACGCTTGGACCAAGATGCCCTGCAGCATCATGAATCCGACCAGCAGCAGCAAGAATAAAGACGACACCCCGCCGCGCCAAGCATACCAACCTCCCAAAGCGCCGGCGAAGGCGACGGCGATCAGCCACGCCCATCCTGCGTGCTTCATGATGAAGCCCCCGCTCTCCGTGCAAAAATCGGCACATCCACCTTAGACAACACCTCTGATAGCGCCTGCTCGCCGCTGACTCCGTCAAGCTTCGCTTCCGTTCGCAACACGATCCGGTGCGTGAGCACAGCGGGCGCGACCGCCTTGACATCGTCCGGCGTGACGAAGGAGCGTCCTCGGTAATACGCCATCGCCTGCGCCGCCCCCATCCAAGCGAGCGTTGCGCGCGGGCTGAAGCCCAGTGCGATTTGCGGATGCCGCCGGGAGACGTCCGCAGCGCCAACCATATAGCGCTTGATGACGTCGTCCACAAATACGCTGCGCACCTGACGCTGCATCAGGGCAATTTCCTCCGGTAACAGCACCGGCTTCAGATCGGTAAGATCAGGCGGATCTTGCATTCTCCCGAGTAAATCCACCTCCTGCTCCGGATTCGGGTACCCGAGCGTCAGCCGCATCAGAAAGCGATCCAACTGCGCCTCCGGCAAGCGATAGGTTCCTTCGTATTCCAGCGGATTTTGCGTCGCCAGCAGCAAGAACGGCTTCGGCAAAGCCCGCGTCTCTCCGTCAATCGTCACTTTCCGTTCTTCCATCGCTTCCAGTAAGGCCGACTGGGTTCGCGGCGCTGCCCGATTGATCTCATCGGCCAATACGACATGGGCGAACACCGGCCCTGGCCGAAACTCAAACTGACCGCTCTGCGCATGGTATACCGTTACGC
>NZ_JAWDJI010000217.1:0-17648 GCF_032465655.1 Paenibacillus sp. 3LSP
AGTGCGATGGCGGGTTATCCACAGGCCTGAGTTATCCACATTCCGATTTCATGTTTAATTCCACTAATGTCTTTTAGATTTTTTCCTTTGTATTTTATTTTCAAGATCGTTTGATGAAACTCGCTGTTTACATGTTTGACCGTATAAGTGGAGGACCAGTTTTGACTCTCGCCTTTAAAAATAATTGTGGAGTTAGAACAACTACATAGGATCAGTATTATAGAAATGAATGCTACAAATTTCTTCAATTCATCTAGCCTCCTATACGGTACAAATAACTTTACACATCCGATTTTCCTGGTATCCATCCTACTTCTTGAGACCACAAATGGGCTCGGTGGAGAATTTCCCAAACGATTGGTCCTTTGCCTTCAACATATTTAGGCCGATCATCTTTATATAAACGCATGAGTTGATGTTTCTCTTTGGAATACTTTTTACAGTCCCCGGGATGAACCCGCAAATAATCTCTAAATAGCAGGGTCATTTGTTCTGAAAAACTCCCATGACGTCTGACATGAATATGGGTCCGTCGTTTACCTGGCATCTCACGAAAGTATTTCTTCGTCTTATCCGGATTATCTTTTCGCCAAACAAACCCTAAGGATTCGATCTTGTGCCGATACAGATCATCGGAGTCAAAATCAACAACAGAAACTTGAATATCCACGATAGGCTTCGCATCCATCCCAATGATGGAAGTGGACCCCACATGATCGATCCGAACCGCAATTTCCCCAAGAGATTTCCTTAATTGCGTGCCCATCTCAAGGAACATGTCTCTCCATTCCGGATCATACGCTGCTATTCTCCATTGATCTTCTTCCATGGTTCGTCTCCTTCAAGACCTCAACCTTCTAGTTTGTGTTACCTCTTCGTAACTTACGAAATAATAGATTTTCGATGGTTTCAGAAACGATAATGATGAATATGATGAGGATCAAAAAGATCATTTTGGTATTTAGATCTTCTTCAATGCTTCTAAAAATGACCACGCCAAAATATACGCTGGCAGGTATGGTTATAATTAGATCAAAATGTCTCGTTACTGGTTTACTGAACATTCCAATAAGAAAGCCAAATAGAACAGCCCCCATATAAAAAAGAAAATGTAGATGTATGCCACCCCAGCCAAAGATCGCTCATATCTTAGGCTGGGTCATTGTTGTTTGAGCTCCTTCCATGATTATACATTTAGACATGAAATTATCAATCATAAATCTGCTCTAGGGTTAAAAGAATTGTGTTATCTTCCCCACTAAAGCAAAAAGCCGTGCGGAGTATCCCTCCACACGGTCCTTCATATCGGATTTATCCCTTGTAAATTATCCTGTAATTTCTTGATAAATGTTTGCGCCGCATGGCTAAGAAACCTGTCAGCGCGATAAATAATACCGATGGTGCGAGTTGGGCCCCTCTTGATCTTGATGGTACGTAACTCGGGATCATTCATAGATAAAATAAGTGGTAAAGGTTGAATTGTCGCGCCAATATTGTTCACCGCCAGATTCTTTGTCGGCAAAAGATCAGGATTTCGCCATCGGAGTTGGCGGCGCCTCTCCGTACAATCCGTTTGCCAATCCGATCAAACAACGGCGTCCCTACTTCATTTTCCAATGAACGTATCTGCTGACTGAGTGTCGGTTGCGACATGCCTAATTTCTCCGCCGCTTTGGTAAAATGCAGTTCCTCGCATACAGCAACAAAGTATTCTAATTGCCTAAGATCCATAGTTGCCCCATCTCTAAACAATCATTCGTTTTTCTTATTATTTTAATAGAAATCATTATATTGATCAATCAAATTATATATTTTAAACTTAGCAAATATGAAAAACATCATATACAAAAACCTAAATCCGTGATACAGACGAACCCCCCAATCCAATATCACTACAATTTTTTTGTGAAAGGTAATATGCATCCCTCCCACGTAAGCGCAACAAATCGGCCGACTCGAATAATCCCAAGTAAGCATAGAGGATATCAGGGTGGATGATGATCACGGATTTAGGAAGAAAGTAAGGAGAGTAAGGAGAGAAAAAATGAAACGTTCAACACTTTTAGTAATAGCCCTATTTTTGGCATCTTTAAACTTGAGGCCGGTGATTTCCTCAGTTTCGCCGCTTTTAGAGACCATTCGGAACGATCTCGGAATGAGCGCATCCTCTGCCAGTCTTCTCACCTCTATACCGGTTCTATGTATGGGACTCTTCTCCCCGATAGCTGTTAAGTTGGGGCTTCGACATGGCATCGAACGGATCTTATCGATAGCTCTATTGCTCGTGGGAGGAGCTACCTTGGTCCGTTGGTTTACGCCTTCTTATACATTCCTGCTAATTACAGCACTCATCGCTGGTATCGGTATTGCATCTGCTGGTCCGCTTTTGTCTGGATTCGTTAAACGTTATTTTCCCAACCAGGTCGGCTCCATGATCGGCGTCTATTCCGTAGCAATGGTGATTGGAGCAGCCCTAAGCGCAGGACTATCCGTTCCCTTCCAAAATGCTTTTAATGGCTCTTGGCGATCCGCATTAGGTTTTTGGGCAATCCTTGCCGCTATTGCTTTGCCAGCCTGGTGGTTATTTGTAGTAAGACACGCAGATCGAAATGGAGAAATAGTAGAGCATGGCTTTTGACCCTATTTTTCGGAATGATGGCTATCGCGTTCTACTCCGTTACCGCATGGCTTGCACCAGCCGTCTCAAATATGGGGTACAGTAAGGTTTATGCTGGTAACATGCTTACACTTTCTACATTGGTTCAAATTCCGGCAACATTTTTGATTCCGATGTTGATGCATCGTTTTTCCAATCGACTTCTATGGATGATTGCCTGCGCTTTGTCTAATTTAGCCGGGATACTACTTATCATCTTTTCTAGTTCACCATGGCTTGCTGCGATCCTGCTCGGCATCGGCAACGGCGGTCTCTTCCCTATCGCGTTGATGTTACCGATTGAAGAAACCTCGAACGCACAAGATGCAAGCTCTTGGTCCGCCATGACACAATCGGTGGGATATGTAATTGGGGCGCTTGGACCGATTTTGGTTGGATGGATTCAAGATATGACAAGCAGCTTTGTTTTCGCCTTCGTCGGACTTGCCGCTGTCACCGTAGCGATGATTATCGTGCAGCTTTTCATCGGATCCAAAAAGGAGTCAGACCGAGAAGTGCTGGTCGCAACCCCGGCAAGTAGTAGACATAAAAAAGTTCGAAGCTCAGCGGCGATCGCTTCCCGATATTCTGTGGCGGGGAGAGGTCGCCGAGTTTTTTCTGATAACGTTCGAGATTGGAATTTTCAGATTTAGTCTCTACCAATTCCTTATATATCCTATTTTTTTTAGAATCATATAACTATTGGGATTTAGGTTTTCTACCGGTTCTTCAAGTGAGAAATATTTTAATTCGAGTCCTTCATCATCATTTATAGTTGGTATTCCTTGCACCTTAATCGCCTCAAATACAGCTATGGCATTGTAAACTTCATCCCCATGAGGGTATTTATAGTAGAAATCTTTTCCGGATAGATTAGTTATAAAAAGTAATTCTTCAGCTCTCAATCCTGCTTCTTCAAAAAGCTCACGTCTTGCCGCTTCTTCGAAGGATTCTCCGAGTTCCAGCGAGCCACCGATAGTTCCCCAGTCATAACTATCCGTCCTCTTCTGAAGTAATACATGTCCTTCAGCGTTCTTAACTATAACTGTCACGCCAACCAGAATGATTGGTCTTGTGCCAACCAACTTTCGGAGCTCCATGATATATCCCACTTAAGATCCTCCTAGTCTTGTCTTTATCGGTCCTTTCTATCACATAAAACTACAGATGTGCCTTCATTTATTTTTCCTTTCGCTGGTTTCAGATAACGTTTTTGTATTCACGACGTCCCACCGTCTTAAGGCACCATCACCATGCCGGATGCGTGAATACGGTGTTATATGAAGTCTCTGACTTCCTCGATTGGTCAGCTATATTCGGTTCTTAATAATCCCATTATTATTAATGATTCATAGTGGCTTTCCTTCTTTATACATTCACGCAAAGTGCCTTCCACCTTAAATCCAAGCGATTGATATACATGAAAGGCTCTCTGATTCCCTTCCTTCACATCTAGCCAGACTCTGTGGGCTTTCAATTGATTAAACAAATAATCTAATATCCATTTCATGACTTTCTTACCGTAACCTTGGTTCCTCACACTCAAATTGATTCGAACGATCTCATAACAACGATTCGGATTTTTCATCCCTTGAATGATTACATAACCTATTTTTCTTCTATTTGTATCCTCTACAATCAGATGTAGAGAATCATCGTGTTTTTTTACCGTCTGGTCCGAAATATGCAGTTCCGCCGCGATCTCTTTGTTGGTCAAACCCGACGCCACCCAGTTCAAAATTTCGCGCTCCCGGTTGGTCAGCGTCTCATGATGCTCCGGGCTTTTGGCCGCCAACGGAAATTCGCGCAAAATTTGCGTGGCTAATTCCCGGCTAAGCGGCGCCTCGTCGCTCATGATCGCGTGCAAATATTCGATCCAGGTCGAAGGGGACAAGTTTTTAAGCAAATACCCCTGCGCCCCTTGCTTCAACGCTTCGAACAAATGCGACGCATCGTCCGAAACGGTAATGATCACGATTTTGACGTACGGAAACCGCAGCTTGATCTGCCTCGTCGCTTCAAGCCCTCCGATTCCCTGCATCTGGATGTCCATCAGAATGAGATCCGGCATCAGGGATTCGGTCATCGAACGGCCTCCTCCCCGCTTGTGGCCAGTCCCACCACCTCGAACGAAGCATCCCCGGATAAAATCTCGTTTACCGCCTCGCGGGCATGCGCGGAGTCGTCGGCGATCAAAACGCGATACGTGCTCATGATGTTTCAGCTCCCTTTCTGATCTCGACCCGGCTCCCCTTGGAAAGCGGGATAAAATCGACCTGCCATCTCAGCTCCTGCGCCCGTTCCTTCATGATCCGCAGCCCGTACCGGTCTTTCATTTGAAAAGGGTCCAGGATCGTTCCCCTGCCGTTATCGTCGATACGCACCACCCAAGCCTCCGCATCCCCGCTGCCGGTCACCTTCACCAGATCCGCGTGGGCATGTTTGCGGACATTGAGCAGCGCTTCGCGGATGCGGGCGAGCAGCTCCACTTTTTTCCTTGGCGGTAAAAACCGGGTCGGGGATGTCCCATTGGATCGAAGGATGGATGAACGTTTCCTTGGCCGTATGCTCGATCCGCGATTTCATGGAATCCTCGATCTCCTGTTCGTCGGCATTCGCCTGAAAACGCAAGTTCGCGATCGCTTGTCTAACGTAACGGTTCACCTCATGCACCAGCTTGCGCATTTCCTTGAACTCGGTTTGCGCCGCAAGCCCATGCTGCCGCGCTTCCGCCCGGTCCATTTTGACGGACAACAGAAACAGCGACTGGGCGATGCCGTCATGCAGTTCCCGTGCCAAAAGATCCCTCGCGGCCAACGCCGCATTTTCCGCAAGTTCCTTGTTCAGCTCCTCCTGAACCTGCTCCAGCCGGTGAAACAGCTGGCTGAGCAGCGTCATGCTGATCAGAAAGACGATGACCGGAGTCAAAAAATTCCCCGCCTCCATCGACAAATACGGCATCAACAGCGTATGGCGCACATATTCCCACAGCCCGACCGTCAGCGTCGGAACGATCAAAATCATCCATTTGATTTGCGTATAAGACATAAGGCCCTCCCGAAGAGGCTTTTTCAACATATTGTAGCATGAAGCCGGGAAAAATGCCTGACCCCTCTGGGCCATGCCATGTATGTTCGCCTCCTCTCCGTCGCATACTATCTACGAACTTTGGGAACGGGTCATGGACACCATTACATATAGGGGTTGAAGCCATGCAAATTTACATGCGGAGGATGCTGCTGACGGCCTGTGCCGCCGTCTTGGCGACCGGAATTCTCGCTCCGGCGGCCGCGGCCCCTTCCGGAAATAAAGGGCGGGAATATTACGAACAACGCGGGGATGTCGTCTGGGAAATACCGAACAGGGAGAAAGTGATCGCCTTTACCTTTGACGATGGGCCGGATCCGGAGGAAACCGGGCAGATTCTCGATTTGCTGAAGCAATACGATGCCAAAGCCACTTTTTTTGTCGTCGGCAAGCAGGTGGAGAAACATCCCGAGCTGGTGCGGCGCGAAGTGGCCGAAGGGCATGAGCTCGGAAACCATACGTACGACCATGCTTATTTCAACCGCGGCAGCTCCGCGGAAACGATCGCAAGCCAACTGCTCCGCACGCAGGAGGCCATCTTCAAAGCGACGGGAAAAAAATCGTATCTGTTCCGCCCTCCCGGCGGTTACTATAGCGACCGGATGATCGAAACCTGCAAAAAAAACGGGTATTTGGTGGTCATGTGGTCCTGGCATCAGGATACGTGGGACTGGAACCGCCCGGGCGTCAAAAAAATCGTCAACAAAGTGCTCGGCAACGCCCGCAACGGCGACATCGTGCTCATGCATGACCACGTCGAAGGCAGGTCGCAAACGGTGGACGCGTTAAAGGAAATTTTGCCTGAGCTGAAAAAACGGGGTTACCGTTTCGTGACGGTCTCGGAGCTGGCGCAGTACAACATTCCTTGAGATAACCCGGCGGGTTGGGAGCAAGGGAACGCAAACATAACAAACGAAGGACATGGCATTTTGCCAGCATTGTTGCTGCCTGCCATGTCCTTTTTTGCCTGAAAAGCAATCACGGTTTGGACCAGTCGAGAGGCACTCGGATCGTTGTCGGCGGTTTCGGTTCATACCCTGGCTTGTAGTCGTACATAGTCATGTTGATCTGCGTCAGCGAGCCGCTTTCGAGTTTGGGGAATTTCATTTGAAAATCGAACCGCTCTTTGGAGATTCTTACCGGCTGGCCAATGCTGTGATGTTCCTTATCATTCGAATCGGTAAGAATCAATGTCGGTCTTTGATTTTCGGCATCGCTTGCTTCGTAGGTAAGGATCGTTCCTTCATCCTTATAATCCACGCGGGTAACGGTGACCCTCCCGCCGTTTCTGCCCTTCAACACGACCGGAAAAGCGTCATTCAAAGGCGCTTGTTCCTCGCGTCGAATGAAATTTTCAGCTTTTTCGGATGGATCGTCGAACAACACTTCCACATATTTGGGATGCGGATTGATGGCGGAGGGCGGGCTGAAATTGCCGATTATTTCATAGTCTCCTCCGAAGCCCCCGCTTGTGGCAAAATCGGTTTGAAGATCGTCCCTCAGCCTGTAAAAAATTTCGTGTTCCCTGTATTCGCTGGTACGGATGGCGATCTGCGTCGAGACCGGCGTGAACGTAATGCGTTCGATCGTTCTTGTCCTGCCGTTCGTCTCCACGGTTTGATACGGGAAAAAGATTTTGGTATCCGGACTCGTTTTCGAGACGGACAAAGGAACGGTCACGGACCAATCGCCCTTGACTTGGCCGATCTGCGTGATATTCATGTACAGCTTATGGCCGTCGAGATATTGATAAGCATCGATAAGCGTGCTTCCGATAAAAGCATGATCGTTCAACTTCGTAAATTTGTGCGTGCTCGATGCCGTCGGCTCTGCCCCGTCAAATTTCAGATCATAGTGTACGGCAACATCTTTTTCGCCGATGATTTTCTTTTTGTCCAAATACTCTACGTCGTAATTTAATACGATTTGAACCCCGTCATAAAAAACCTCATCCATCGTAAACCGGATATTGCGGTCGATGACCGATGTATTGAGATGCACGCCGAGGCCTTCTTTTTCGATCTTCGACAACCCTTGTTCCTCAACCCCCCCGTCGGCCAGCAGCATCTTCATGAACGGAAATCGGGACAAAGCCGCCCTGACTTCCGGCGAGGAAAATAAGACGGCTCCCCCAAGCAATATCAACACGAGGAACGTCGCGGCTGCGGCCCGCCACCTGTTCCGGATTTGCTGCTTCCTCCGACTAGTTTCCGCGGCCGATAAATAACGGTCCCATACGTCTTCAAAAGGCGCAACGGGTTGATGTTCCTCCCATTTTCTAAGAATGCTCCCGGCATGCTCCCGCATGATTTGGTCCTGCTCGGTTACGTTTGGTTCAGCATGTACCGGATCACGTTTCGCGCTCATTGCATCTCCTCCTCGCATCGAACCTCGTGCCGCCGCAAAGTCTGGCTGCGCCTTAATTGTTTTAGCGCTTCATGAAGCCAGGATTTGCATGTCCCTTCAGGAATGTGGAGTGCTTCAGCCACCTCGGGCAGCGACAGCTCCGCATAATAATGCAAAATGATCACTTCTTTTCTTTTGGCCGAAAGCCTGTTCACCGATTCCCAAAGTTCCCGCTCGCTTTCGCTTTTCATCATCGATTCCTCCACCAGGAATTCGTCACCGATGTCGGGCGGGTCCGCTTGAAAGAAAAGCCATCTCTGCTTGCGCATGGCGCTTTTGGCTAAGTTTACGGCGATGCGGCACAACCACGGTCTGAGCGGTCTGTATGGATCGTATTGGTCGAATTTTTGAAATGCCCGCAAAAACGTTTCCTGCATGATATCGTCGGCCATCGGACTTGAACGGGTCAACATCAACGCGATCCCGTACACATAAGGCGAGTGTTTGTTATATAAGGACCTGGCTTGTTCTTCGGATATGTTCTGAAGTCCCAACATCGCTTCCCCCTTGTCTCGTTACCTTCTATACGCTTTGAAATGCCTAACCGTTCGGTCCAAGCTGCAAAAAAATGCTGCAGACCGGCGCGATCTTATATTAAAGTTGTGAAAAATATCGTTTTACGGAAGAAGCTACATATAATAAATATAGAGGGGCTTCAGGTGTAAAAAGATGAGACATTCCAATTGGGGAGGTACATGTTATGAATTCCGATTTACGTTATCCTATCGGGGAATTTGCCCCGTCCGAGACGATCAGTCCCGCCGAACGCAGCTATTGGATCGACCAGCTTCGGGCGCTTCCGGGCCAGGTCAGGGATGCCGTGGCCGGGCTTGCGGATGAGCAGCTGGATACGCCTTATCGCCCGGGAGGCTGGACCGTTCGCCAGGTGGTGCATCATTTGGCCGACAGCCACATGAACGCGATGCTGCGGATCAAGCTGGCGCTTACCGAAGATGCGCCGACGGTTAAACCGTACGAGGAAAATCTTTGGGCCGAACTAGTGGATTCCACCGCTCCGGCGCCGGAGGTTTCGCTTAGAATATTGGAGGGCGTTCACGCCCGCATGGTCCTCATTCTCAAAAACATGAAGGAAGACGATTGGCAGCGCTCGTACATACACCCGGTGAACGGTAGCACGACGCTGGACCGCCATCTCGGCTTGTATGCCTGGCATGGACGCCATCATCTCGCCCACATCACCTCGCTGATCCGCAGAATGGATTGGTAATGTTTTCATTTTTGCCTTGAGCGGTTAACATAGGATAAAGCGACAAATACTAACAAAAACCGTTCCATAGGCGAGGGATGCGACTTCATGAAAAACATTGCACTTATTTTTGGCAGGGATATCCGAAATATCGTCACCAACTGGGCGGCATTGGTCATCATTCTTGGATTGGCCATGCTGCCGTCTTTGTATGCATGGTTTAACATTAAAGCCTCGTGGGATCCTTACGGCAACACCGGCGATATCGCCATCGCCGTCGCGAACAACGACAAAGGCACCACCCTCAGGGGCAAACCCATCAACCTTGGCAACGAGGTCATCTCCTCCTTGAAAGACAACCACAAGCTGGGCTGGCGTTTCGTCAGCGAAGCCGATGCCATAAGGGGCGTCAAACACGGGGACTATTATGCGAGCATCATCATTCCCGACAACTTTTCGGCGACGATCGCCACCGTTCTCTCCGATCAACCCACCAAAGCCGAAATTCTATATTACGTCAACGAAAAAATAAACGCCGTATCCCCGAAAATTGCCACCTCGGGAGCCAGCGGCATCATTCAGGAAGTCAGCAAAAACTTCGTCCAAACGGCCAACGGCACCATTTTTAAAATATTTAACGAGCTCGGCATCGAGCTGCAGGAGCAGCTGCCGACCATCGAAAGGGTACGGACGTTGATTTTCAGGCTGGAAAAAGATTTTCCGGAGATCAACCGCGTCGTGAATACCGCCATGAATGACGCGAAAACCACCGACAAACTCGTCAAAAAGGCCCAAAGCAGTCTCCCTGTCGTGACCGAAATCGCGGAAAAAGGGCAGCGCTTTGCGTCCGGTTTGGACACTTTTTTGACCGAAGCATCGGGGGCCGCCAAAGACATCGCTCCGAACGTCAAACAAGACCTGCTTTTGCTGCAGCAAACCGCCATTTCGACGCAGCAGCTGGCCTCCGCCCTGAAGGATCCGAACGTGGACCCGTCGGTCGTAACGGGCATGCTGGACCATGCAGCTTCCAGGCTCGAGATCGGGCTCAAGGTGCAGTCCCGGCTCATCGAGTGGTTTAATGAGCTGAACAAGGTGACCGGCAACAAACTCGGTTTCGTCAGCTCGCGGCTAAAACAGGTGCAGGATAAAATGAAGGAGCAGCAGACGCTCGTCAGCAGCATCAGCAGCGCCGTGAAAAAAGGCGAAAAACCCGCTTCCGATCTGGTCGACCGGCTGGGCAAGGTGTCCGGGGACGCCTCGGAGCTGCTCGGCAACATCCTGGACAGATACGACAGCGAAATCCAGCCGGCCATTCTCGGCGGGGTGAACCAGGCGCGGCAAACGGCGGAAAAAACCCGCGACACGCTCAGCGACGCGCTGAAAAGCGTGCCTGACGTGAAAAAGATTTTAAGCGACGCATCCAAAGGCCTGGCGATCGGCACCCAAGGTCTGGCCCAGATCAAAAAGGAATTGCCGACGGTCGAAAAAAAGATTACCGAGCTGGCCATCAAAATGAGGGAATTCGAAAGCAAAGGCAATCTGCAGGAGGTCATCGGCCTCCTCAAAAACAATTTCCAGCTGGAAAGCCAGGTTTTTGCCGAACCGGTCGTCCTGAAGGAAAACAAACTGTACCCGATTCCGAATTACGGATCGGCGATGTCCCCGTTTTTCAGCACCCTTGCGCTATGGGTCGGAGCTACGCTGCTTGTTTCCCTCGTGACGACGGAAGTGCACGGGGATCATCCCTACCGAAACTATGAAGTGTATTTTGGCCGGTTTTTGACCTTCCTGACGATCGCGCTGCTGCAATCCGTACTGGTCACGGCCGGCGATATGTACATCCTCGGAACCTACGTCGTGGACAAACCGTGGTTTATCGTGTTTGGCATGGTGAACAGCGCCGTGTTTATGCTCATGGTTTATACGCTGGTATCCGTATTCGGCAACGTGGGCAAAGCGCTGGCGATCGTCCTGCTCGTGCTACAGCTTGCCGGTTCCGGCGGCACCTTTCCGATTCAGACGACCCCGGCTTTTTTCCGGGCCATCCATCCCTTCCTGCCGTTTACGTACGGCATCAGCATGATGCGCGAAGCGGTCGGCGGAATCATTTGGCCCATTGTGCGGAACGACCTGCTGATCATGTGCATTTATGCCGCCGTCACGCTGGTGGTCGGCCTGGCGCTGAAAGGCATCATTAACCAGCTCTCGGCCGGACTCGTCAAAAAAGCCAAGGAGAGCAAGCTGATTCATTAACGCCCGTACGCCGCTCCAACCCGCGTGGCAAACGTCACGGCAGCTTCCCGTGCCAGAAAAAGCCCTGTCCGAAAGCGATATGAATCGCTTGCGGAACAGGGCCTTTTTCATGGGAATGAACGAAACAAAATGCCTGGTCAGCTTCTACGGTATTTCTTCGTTCGCTCATCCTCGATTACGCCGCTCCAGTTCAACCCGAAGGCAAAGTCATATACGTGATTCTCCGAATCGACATGGCATTCCATGTCGTGCGCGACATCTTCCAGCTGCTCTTCGACGGTGCGCATATGGGCGGGCATTTGCATCGGCAGCAGCCCGGACGGCTCCGCTGCTCCCGTCAATATATCCATCATCGCCTGATCCTGAACGCCGAAGTTCGCCAGAATGGCATCCACTTCGGCTTCAAACTCCGAAACGACCGTGGGATTGCTCAACAGCATCGAGACGATGACGGGTTTGCCTTTCATTTTTTCTTTCGTCTCCAGCACCATGTTTAAATCCGTCGTATTGTGCGGAATGACGGTTTTTCCTTTATAAGAACGGTTTCGCGGTTCATTCCCGTGTTCATCGCCGGCCAGGCTGACTTCCCGGGCATATTCCGCCGTATACGGCTTGTATTGCAGGCTGATCGGCACATAACCGTTCCCGCCCCGCTCCTCGTCCTCTTGGCTGTAGCCTGTGCCGGACTTCGGGGATGCGATAAAGACAAGGCCGAATTCCGCTTCATCCGGTTGATCCGTAACTTCGAAATATTTCGAGACAACCTCCAGGTTGACCGGATAATCATAGCTCTCCGGCGTCGGATGGCCGAACCAGTCTTTTCCCGGCGGGAGAAAACGTTTGGGGATGTAAACTTTGCTTTTCGCGCGAAGCGGGAGCACCCCGTTTTTGTTTTTGAGCATGACGATCGATTTTAGCTGTGCTTCGTAACCTTCCCGCATAAATTCGGGGTTCCCGACCAGCTTGGCGCTTTCCTGTGGATCGAGGTACGGATTTTCAAACAAGCCGAGGCGGAACATATTTTTCAGCAGCCGGACGGCCGATTGCTCGAAGCGTTCCCGCATATAGGCTTCGCCGTGTTCTCGAACCCCGATCTTGTAAGCCTCCAACACCGGCTCGATCTCATTGTTGCCGCCGAATTGGTCAACGCCCGCCATCAGCAGCTTGTAATGGCGCTCGGCCACGGTCAAATCCTCCACGCCCCATGGTTTTCCGCTCAGAAAAGAATCCTTGGGACCGGAGACGTCGGCCGTGATCATCCAGTCCGTGCATACGACGCCGTCATACCCGTATTTCCCGCGCAGCAAATCCTTAATCAGGTACGAGTTATAGGAGTTGCCGACATTTTCGCCGTTTACGGTGTCCTGGCCGAAGGAGATCGTGTAATACGGCATGACGGCCGACGCCTTCCCTGTTTTGCCGTCCAGCTTGAATGCCCCGTCAACAAAAGGCACCAGATGTTCGTCAAAGTTGTTGCCCGGATACACCGCATACTTCCCGCAGCTGTAGTGGGCGTCCCTTCCGGCTTCGCCCGATCCGCCTCCCGGCCAATGCTTCACCATCGCATTGACGCTGTCATAACCCCAACCGTCCGCGATTTCCCGTTCGCCTTCGGAAGTCTGGAAGCCGTCGACATAAGCCCGGGCCAGATCGGCGGCGAGCTTCGAATCTTCGCCGAACGTGCCGTTAAACCGGAACCAGCGCGGCTCTGTAGCAATGTCGATTTGCGGAGACAGGGCGGTTGCCAGCCCTAACGCGCGATATTCCCGGGAAGCGATCATCCCGAACTTCTTCGTGATCTCGGGATCAAAAGTAGCTGCTAGGCCGAGCGTCTCGGGCCACATGGAGATATGGCCGCCCGCACCCGCGTTGAATTCGGAGCTTGAATCCGAAGCGTGGCGGGGATCGGAGCTGTTGTTCACCGGAATGCCAAGCCCGGTGCCTTCGGCAAACGCCTGGATTTTATTGTTCCAGCGTGCCGCAACTTCCGGACTTTCCACCGTGGTTACGAGCACATGCCGCACATGGTCCTTGGTCAAAAATGCGATCTGCTCATCGGTCAGTTCCCAAGGCTTCGCTCCGCTCTCTTCATACGTTTTCCCGCTGTACGTGCCTGCAAACCAGCCGGTACTGAGGGCGGGGATCGACTGATGACGGCTGTACAGCATCAGACCGGCAATCTGCTCGACCGTCATTTTCGAGGCCAGATCTTTCGCCCGCTCCTCCGGCGACAGCCGCCAGTCCTCGTATTTGTCCAGCTTGCCGTCACGGCTTAAATCCTTGAAGAACAAGCCGTCCTGCTCGATGATGCCCACGCCCGATTCCTCGCTGTAGCCCAGCGTGGGGCCGCCGGGATTTTTTACGTATCGAACGGTTTCTACTGTCTTATTGATCGTGTCTGAAGTATGGTTTCTCATGTTCGCTCTCCCCGATTCTCTTTGTTTTTATCCGAGTGTTACGTTCAGTTTATGTTGCCTGCCGCAAGGTTGATGCCCGCCGTTTCTGCTCCGTTCTCCGTGGCTACGGGTTCGCCTACTTCCGGCAGCGGCTTGATGGAGATCATGCCGATTGCCGTGAATATGGCAAGAACGAGGTAGAAGAACGTCCAGCCGCCAATTCCAATCGACGTGCCTGCGCTTAACAGAAGCGGCGCAATCGCCGGAACGATCGATTGCGGCAAGGCGTTTGCCACGTTCATGATGCCGAAGTCCTTCGCCGAATCTTCTTTGCGCGGCAGAATGCGCGCCACCAAAGCCATATCGACGGCGGAGAAACAGCCGAAGCCGAGGCCAAGCACTGCCGATGCGACGACATAAGCCGTGTAATGCGGAACAAACGCGAATACCAGAACGGCAATCACCATAATGAATGCAGACAAATACAAGAACGGTTTTTGCTTGCGGAATTTATCCGACAACATCCCGCCGAAGATACTGGTCAGCGCCATGGCAATCGTGGAAATAATGTTCACGGTAGCCATGGTGTCGCCTGCGCTTCCGTGTAACCCATCCGGTTGACGAGCATCACCGTGAGGTAAAGGCTGCTGCAGTATCCCATCATCATCAGAAATTTCGAAGCGACCGCCCAGGAAAACACCGGGAATCGCCGCAGGCTAGGGTAAATTTTGCTCAGCTTTTCGCCGAGCGGCACGGCCGTGTTATGCTCGCGGATAATTTCCACTTTTCCTTCTGAAAAACATTTTGCAGAAGCTTCATCTGGAAAACCGGGTTCAACTGACGCGTTATGCGATCGAAAAAGGGCTTGTCGGAAGAAAGCCGGGTTTGTTCACGAAACTGTGGAAGGAATGACGGTTCTGGATGAACCTGGGTCTGCGGCAGCATGAAGCTCAGAAGCCGAAAGCGGGCACGAACCAGGAAGGCGAAGGACGCGGGCGGCAGGCGCCCAATCGATAGATCCGAAGTTTTAGCGGGAATGCAAAAAGTCCGGCGACCGAATGACGGTTTGCCGACTTTTTTGCGGTTCGGACGGGGCACAGACGGTTATCCGATGATGATCTGGCCCTCCGGGTAGTTGTACAAATCCTTTTTGCGCTCGCGGGACAACGCGTAAATCAGCGTCAGCGGACCGAGACGCCCGAAAAACATCAGGCAGATGATTGGCGGGTTTTTCGCGGAGAATCGATGAGGTGATTGATATGAGCACGAAATCATTGAAGATGATGGCGGTCGATTTTGGCGCAAGCAGCGGCAGGGCGGTCATCGGACATTTTGACGGCGAAAGGATCTCCGTTCAGGAGGTCCACCGCTTCGACAACGAGCCCGTGCAGCTCGGCGACAGGCTTCATTGGGATTTTCTGCGATTGTTCCATGAGCTGAAGCGGGGGATGACCAAAGCAAAACTGCAGCTTGGACGCACGCCCGCTTCCATCGCCGTGGATACGTGGGGCGTCGATTACGGTCTGGTCGATCCCAAGGGACGTTTGGTAAGCAACCCGTATCATTACCGCGACCTTCGTACCGAGAAGCCTATGAGGGAAGCCTTGAAGCGCATCCCCGAAAAAGAGCTGTACGCCCGAACCGGGATCCAATCCTCCAGCATCAATACCGTGTATCAGCTGTTTGCGGACGAAGAGCTGCGGCTTGCGCAAAACGACCGCGGCTTGCGGATGCTGTTTATGCCCGACTTGTTCCATTACTACCTGTCCGGCACGATGGCAAGCGAATACACCATCGCCAGCACAAGCGGCATGCTTGACGCCGCCCGACGGGACTGGAGCGCGGACGTACTGGACGGCCTTTCGATCCCGTCGTCGCTGCTGAATCCGATCATCATGCCGGGAACGCCCGTCGGAACGGTCCGACAGGACATTGGCGCCGAGCTGTCGCTCGAGGCGATGCCGGTCATTGCGGCCGCGGGCCATGACACGGCCGCAGCCGTTACTTCCGTTCCGGCCGGGGATGCCCCGTATGCTTTTATCAGCAGCGGCACCTGGTCGCTTATGGGAATCGAGCTGGCGGAGCCGATATTGACCGAACGCAGCAGGCAGCTGCTGTTCAGCAATGAAGGCGGTACGGAAGGCAACATCCGCATGCTCAAAAACATCATGGGGTTATGGCTGCTGCAGGAATGCCGCCGGACGTGGGCGCTCGAAGGGACGGAGCTTAGCTTTGCCGAGCTGACGGAAATGGCGCAGCACGCCCCGCGCAACGGCAGTTACGTCGATGCGGGGGACGCCGTTTTCCTGCCGCCGGGGAACATGCCGCAGCGGATTCGGGAATACTGCCGCTCCACGGGGCAGGCCGTGCCGGAGTCACGACCCGAAATCGTGAGATGCATTCTGGAGAGCCTTGCCTTTAAATACAGGCAGACGCTGGACGAAATCGAAGAATTGACCGGCAAACGCATCGAGCAAATCCACATGGTCGGGGGCGGCATCCAGAACAGGCTTCTCTGCCGGCTGACTGCTAACGTTACCGGCAGAACCGTCGTCGCGGGACCGGTGGAAGCCACCTCCATCGGAAACCTCATGATGCAGGCCAAAGCTCACGGAGAAGTCGGCGGCTTGGCGGACATCCGCGAGGTGGTGCGCCGGTCCTTCCCGCCGGAAATTTATATGCCTGAAGACGCCGCGGAATGGGAAGAGCGTTACCGCGGATACGAGCAGCGGCTGATGCTTCAAAAAACGGAAGACTCATGAACCGTTCCGCCCCGCGGATCGGTTGAATCATCGGATAGGAGAGTGCATGGAGAGATGACGTTATCACTGGAACAACAAGTACGCGAAGAGCTGTCGCTTTACGCCCGCAAGATCGTCGCCAAAGGGCTGGTCGTAGGGCCCGGAGGCAACATCAGCGCCAAGGCCGGCGATCTGATGCTGCTATCCCCCAGCGGTTTTGCATTGGAAGATATCGAACCGCATCAATGGATCCGCGTAGAGATCGGGCCCGGCAAGGTGCTCGACACGGAATTCAGGCCCTCGTCGGAAGTGCTGATGCACCTGTATGCTTACCGCGAAAATCCGGATATTCAGGCCATCGTGCATACGCATCCCGCCTACTGCATCGCGCTGACGCTGGTAGCTAAGGAACTGCCGATGCTGTTCCCGGACCAGGCCGCGCTCGTCGGCGAAGTCGCGTTCGTGCCGTACGTGCTGCCGACGACGGATTTATTGGCGGATGCGGTTGCCGCGAAAGTCGGGCAATACAACTCGATTTTGCTGGAAAACCACGGTTTGGTCACGACAGGGAAAAACCTGCGCGAGGCTTACTACCGCACCGAAGTGGTGGAGGAAAGCGCGAAAATCTATCTTGCCGCCAAAGCCGCCGGCACGCCGAAAGTGCTCACGGACGAGGAATACAAGGAAATTCAGTCGCTCGAGAGCGAGGCTTACCGCGTACAGCTGCTGCAGAAGCTGAAATAACGTTTAAAACGGTTGGAGATCGCTCTCTCATGTTGTTCTCTGGACCATGACAAAATAAACTTCTTACTTTCCGGATCTTGTTCTGCTTGTAGTACATAATTTAAACATGAATTCGGAATGTAGCCTAGCCAAAATCTGAGAGATTCACGTTGTGACAA
>NZ_JAWDJI010000218.1:0-1366 GCF_032465655.1 Paenibacillus sp. 3LSP
AAATTACGTGAGTGAACCATTATCCTTCGGTAACATTTTTATATGAGTTGACACGGAGCCGAGCCACAGCCAGGTATTGGGCAAATCGGATTCTATTGTGCAAGGTTGATAGAGTGATCTACTCCTGCACTCCACCCGGTGCTTACATGCCGTGGATTCGTCCCGAGGCAACGAATTTGCCAATCGTTCGGCAAACTTGCTCATATCGCAGCCGCAGTCCATCGGTAATGCCGTACATGGCGCGAATCTCCTCATCCGTTTGGCTGCCGGACAAGCTATCTGCCACCATCTGATGCAGCGCTGCCGCCCAAATATCGATGATCGCATCTTCCTCAACCAAGAGCGAGCGGTAATCCGCCGTACCATATAATACCATGACGAACTGTGTCCATAATTCCTGAGCGAAATAGTAAAGGGTCGGATCATGCACCTGTGTCTGGTCGCCTACGCGATCCAACACCATTTGTACGGCCGGCGGAAAATCGTCAGGCTTGAGCGGAACTGCTTCAATCTCGACTTCCACCCGCTCCCCTCCGCGCATGATTACCAGGGTGCCCGTCGTTCCGCGGCGGCGCAGGGTTTGCAGTACCCGATATTGAAGCAGCGGATGCATCTCCTCCCGGCTGATCCAGCCAATCAGCGCGTCATCGATCTCGGGGCGATCCAGGTAGGCAAGCTGTTCCAGGGCAAGAAACGTCTGCTCCGAGAGCGGCTTGTCCCTCACGGCAGCCAACAGCTTGTCCGTATAACCCGCATCTTCAGCCAGCTTGGCCTCCGCGAGCCGGCGAGCGAGCATTTCCTCGGTTTCCTCGTCTTCCTCGATGTGTTGTAGTTCTGAAGCCTCCGAAATGCCGTCTTTCAGCGCAGGAAATGCGCCGGTCAGCCAGTCCAATAAAGCTCGCCATTCCTCATAATGCCTCGGATCCTCTCCTTGGCATTGCAGTAAAAATTGCAGGAGCTCTACCGCCTCCCCATATCTTTCGGTTTCCAGCATACGGGTCAGTTCGATCTGGTAATAGTCCAACGTTTTGGGAAACAAGACAATGTTGTCTTTCTCATCGGGTCGTGAACTGCTGATAAGGGTACCTCCTTTCTCCTCCGAATCACAATTAATTGAGATTATAGCACAGTCCCCTGCGAAGGCAAAAATCTTGGACAAATGGTCTGGGTGGAACTGGGATAGAGGGGAGATTTGAGCAGGGGGTGAGTGGTGGTTTTAATGGTGATTTAGGTGAGGTTGAGCGGGAATCAGTTCGACGAGATTGCCCTGTTTATGTGCGGTGTGTCACCAGTCCATCTGAAGAAGGTTAACCTGAATTTCGAAAGTAATCTCTTCTGAAAAAAATAAAAAGTGCTCCAAATCTTT
>NZ_JAWDJI010000219.1:0-52986 GCF_032465655.1 Paenibacillus sp. 3LSP
CAACCAAGATTAACAATTAATTGAATACCATGTCACTTTAGATGCAAGGCTAGTGCGCAAGCCCGGGGTTTCGCTCCAATGTACTCGATTTTTCATACACATCCCGCCAAAACCACCAAACTGAGCTTCATTATACTTGAAATTTCATCCATAATCCGCTGCATCCCCGGGGGTTCGCTCCAATGTACTCAATTTTTCATATACATTAGGGCTAAAAACCCAAACCAAGGCTAATTATACGCGAAATTTCATACACAATAAGGACAAGACAGAATCGGAACCGATCGGCCAACTCTGCAATGCACGTCGTGGTACCGTTGTAGGTAGTGTCGTTGTTCTTCGTTACTGTTGTACGTGATACCGTTGGACACCGTTGTTCATAGAGTTGTCATTTCGAGCTCTATCCTCTATCCTACGTAGTGTGTATGCTTGGCAATCATAAAAACTGACGCTCAATGCACCGTTGGGTCACTCGGTATCAGCATGTGGCCAGACCGCCCGTCGTGCCGCCAGAAACGCGCGCTGGGAGCAGCGCGCGTTAGGAAAGTCATCGATCTATGTTGCCAACTCAACCTCAGCCGAATCAGCCGCACTTCCGTTACAACCACAGGCTTTATTGCAGCCACGCAGTTGCAACTGCTTCTGCCGAACTCCCCTCACACCCGCAGTTCAACAGCTTAAGTCGGTCGAAGCTCCACTCGCCCCCACAGTTAACATCTGCAGCACCTGCACCATCCGCCGCCCACAAATACAACTGATCGTTCCCCTCCTACGTCACAATCCCTATCGTACGTTTACAAATCCTTCACCTTCATCTTCAGATCATTAACCAGTTGCATGGCTTGCAGCGGGGTCATGTTCATTAAATCTGCATTTTTAATGAGGTTAATGATCGTACGAGTTGCCGGGTCTTCCGGCGCCGGAGCTGCCGGCTTCGCCTGAACTGGCGGCTCATCGTCGCCAAACATTGAAAGCTGCACGACCGGCCCAACTTCGCCGGAATCCGACTTAAGCTCAGCCGATGCCGCAGCTTCCGTTACCCCTGCAGCCGCAGTTGCAGCGGCCTCCACCAAAGCAGCGCCTGAAGATCCCCTAACAGCTTCATCGGTGGCTGCCGTTTCCCGCACTATCGGAGCAGTCTGCTGCTTCACAAGCGGCGAAACCGCCTGCGAAGAAGACCCTGCTGTTGCTGCCGCGTCTGCTGATGCGGTTGCTTTCGCAGGCGCACCTGCAACTGCAATGCTGCTTCCGTCCGCCAACGGACTTTTCTCCTCCAGCTCTTTCAGCAGCCCATACGCCCGGCCAATGATCTCATCCGGCAGGCCGGCCAGCCGCGCGCAATAGATGCCATAACTCGTGTCAGCCGCGCCGGGGATCAGCTTGCGCAAGAAATGCACCTTGTCGCCGCTTTCCTGCACTGCCATGCTGTAGTTGTTCAACCCGCGCAGGCTGTGCTCCAAATAAGCCAACTCATGGAAATGCGTCGACACCAGCGCCTTACAGCCAATCCGGTCGTGGACGTATTCAATCACGGCCTGTGCAATTGCCATCCCTTCGCTGGTCGATGTGCCCCGGCCCAACTCGTCGATGATGATCAAGCTGCGCGGGGTAGCCTTCTCCGTCATGATCTGAATATCGGCCATCTCCACCATAAAGGTACTCTGCCCGCCAATCAGATCATCTGCGGCCCCAATCCGCGTGAAGATGCGATCCACCAGCGGGATTTCCGCTTTAGCTGCAGGGACAAAGCTGCCGATCTGCGCAAGGATGGAAATCAGCGCGACCTGACGCATATACGTACTTTTCCCGGCCATGTTAGGTCCCGTGATCAGCAGGATGCTCGCCTCATCCTTGCGGAGCTCCGTGCTATTAGCGATAAATGCCGTATCTTTCATCACCGCTTCCACCACCGGATGCCGGCCTTGCTCCACGACGAAGTCGTAGCCATCGGTCAGCTTCGGCTTCACAAAGCTGTTGTCCGAGGCTACCTGCGCCAGCGAGCGCAACACATCGATTTCAGCGATTTGCTCGGCCAGCTTCTGCAAGCGAGGGATATCCGCAGCGATCCGTTCACGCAGCTCGTTAAACAGCGTGTATTCCAGATCGACCATCTTCTCCTCAGCTTCGAGAATCAGCGCTTCCTTCTCCTTCAGTTCCGGGGTAACAAAACGTTCGGCATTCGCCAGCGTCTGCTTCCGTTCATACCGCCCTTCCGGCAATGCAGACAGATTGGCGCGCGTCACTTCGATATAATAGCCAAAAACTTTGTTGTAACCGATCTTCAGCGATTTGATCCCCGTTGCTTGCCGTTCAGCCGCTTCCAGCTCGGCGATCCAGCGTTTACCGTTAACGCTGGCTTCGCGAAGCTCGTCCAATCTTGCATGATACCCAGCCTTAATAAGGCCTCCATCCCGCACCGACACTGGCGGATCGTCAGCGATCGCTGCATCAATCATGTCGGCCAGATCCGCACACTCATCCATTGCCGAAGCAATCCGCTTCAACGTGGTTGAGGCCGAGTCTGCGCACAGCGTCTTGATCGCCGGCACCTGAAGCAGCGACGTTTTGAGGGCGACCAAATCCCGACCGTTCGCATTGCCGAAGGCGACGCGTCCCACCAGCCGCTCTAGATCGTAGATGTCCTGCAAAGCGCCGCGCAAATCCTCGCGCAAAATAAACGCGCTGTGCAGATGCTCCACTGCCTCCAGACGTTCCTCGATCCGCGTCTTCTGCAGCAGCGGCTTGTCGATCCAGCGCCGCAACAGCCTGGAGCCCATTGACGTTTCCGTGCGGTCAAGCAGCCACAGCAGCGATCCTTTTTTCGAACGCTCGCGAACCGTCTCAACCAATTCCAGATTCCGTCGTGTAAACGGGTCCAAAATCATAAAATGCTCCGGCTCATAAGCCGATATTTTCGTAAGTTGTCCCAGCGAGCGCTTCTGCGTCTCGCTTAAATAACCGACCAGGACAGCGATATTGTCCCGCCGCTCCGGCTCCAGACGAATCCATTCGGCCTCGCCAAACAGCGATCGTGCCGTATCTTCCTTCGCTTTCGCCCAAGGCGTATACACGACGGGCTTGCTCAGCGGAGCAGCTTGTCCCGCAATCCAATCCAGCAGTTCCTTGTCCCCGATGATTTCCGCCGGGTCGTACAGGCCAATCTCGTCGCGCAGCCACTCTTTGTTCGCCGGCGCCGACGTCGCGTACAGCTCCCCCGTGGACAGGTCACAGGCAGCCAGAGCCATCATCCCCTGCCGTTCAGTGACCGACACGATGTAGTTGTTCGTCCGTTCGCCGACGGTTTTCCCTTCCATGATCGTCCCCGGGGTGATGACCCGGACGATCTCACGCCGAACCATGCCTTTGGTTTGCGACGGGTCCTCCATCTGTTCGCAGATCGCAACTTTGTATCCTTTTTCAATCAAACGATGAATATAATTGTCCGCCGAATGGTAGGGAACACCGCACATTGGAATTTTCTCTTCGGCGCCCCCGTCCCGCCCGGTCAGTGTAATTTCAAGCTCCTTCGCAGCCAGGATTGCATCCTCAAAAAACATTTCATAGAAATCGCCCAGCCGGAAAAACAGAAACGCATCCTGCGCTTCCGCCTTAATCCGTAAATACTGCTCAATCATCGGCGTGTAGGTAGCCATGATTCCCCTCCAATTAACCTAAGCACATTCAGGTCTTTCATAGAATCCTATTATACCAGAAAAGGGCAACCCGGTTATGAAGGATTTTGCAATTTCCAGGCGGGGCGAATATCCGCAGATTCGTCCCAGACATAGCCGGACTGAATGGCATTCAGTAAAGGTTCGATATATCCCTGATATCGCGTATAGTCGGGAACTTCATGGATATCGGCGATCAGGCGGGGTAACGCTTCGCGAAGCGGTTGCTTTCTGCCGGTGTAAAACGCCGTCCAAACCGCCTCCTTCTCCAACGGTCGTGCCTTTAAGCGTTCCGCATGCTCGATAATGAAGCGCGCCAATGCCACGACCCCTTTGGTGACGAGCGGAGAGATTAGGAAGCTAGGTAAGGTGCGATATTCGAAGCCGCCGTACTCCTTGAACCGAAAATCGCCGAGAAACCCGTACTTCGGTCTACGTAGCGCACTTCGGGGATCCTCCAGTAGAGCCAGCGGCAGCGCCAGGTAATTGTCGAGCGTCCGCAGCAACTCTGGAGTTAACGACACTCCGCTGAAATGCAGGTGTCCGCCCAACGGAAAACCGCGTTGCGGCATCGCCCCCGCCTGCCAGATCAGCCCTTGATCTTCGATGGAAGCTCGGGCTTCATGAAATGCGCGCAGCAAATGAACGACAACATCGCGCGGTTCCTTGCCGGGGCGCGGCCTTAGCTCTGCCAGCGGAAATATCCGCTGCCCGCGATATCGCAACACATCGCAGCCCGCTTCCCCATGAAAGTGCAAGTAACGGGAAGCCGGAATCACTTTCCCATGGGCACGATCAAACAGCAAAAACTCGGGGTCCATCCCAATCAACCGCTCTGTCGGTGAGTCCAGCAGCTTCTCCTGTTCCTCCAGGGTATCTCGCATCGCCTGGGCGATGGCCTTGGTTGCCGCGCTGCCGAGGTCCGAGATTGGGGTGATGGAATCCACCGTAAATTTCCCCTCTTCCCCGGCCGAGATCACCACTTCACCAAAATCAAGTCCCACGGCGTATAGCGCCCGAACCGCCGTGTTCGTCAGGCGTTTATAAAGCGGTGACTCCGGGGACAAGGCTTCCCCCAAGAGCGGGAGCGTTAGCCCCGCTTGACCAAGCGGACGTACCTCCCAGGCCCGCAAGTGGAATACCGTAACGGCATAGCGGCGGAGATATGACGCAGTAGTGCTTGCAGCTGTTTGAGCGGTTCTTGCCTCAGGCGTTGGCTTCAGCCCAGCGGTTTCGAGCCGGCGCCGCCAGTCTTCCAACGAGTGTGTCGGCCGTCCCAACACGATCTCCTGGACCCGGCCGCCCCAATACGCTTCCTCGCGTCCGTAGTAAATCCATTGGGAAGCGTCTGCAGCAGTTCGCACACCCCGTCCTCCTGAAGCAGCCCCTGCCCCCGCTGACTTCCTGCCGAAACTCGAAGATGTACGCGATAACGCTCTGCTGGATGATTCCGGTCCTTTCAACACCCGGTAGGGTCCGCCCAAACGTTCCAACGCCTGCAGCAGCCGAGCTTTAAATGTGCTGGAGCCCAGACGCATTTTTAGTACGAGGTGCTCATCCTTCACCACTGAGTTCATCCCCCGTCTTCGATAGAGGTATTATTCAAAAATAAAAACAAAAAGAGGGCAGCCGCCCTCTTCGACGACGCCCCTGCCGCATATGCTACAGTGTACACTGAAACTGTTGATACTTACCCCTTTGCCTACTTGCTTCCTGATCGAATTACAGTTCGTCGTCGAGGAGATCCGGATCCAAATCTTCATAATCGCCGAGCTCGGAGCCGAAATCGTAGTCCTTGTCATCAATGCCGCTGTTCGGCACGACCAGCACGTTCAACTTCGTTTCGGCAACCAGTTCCACCGCGAATTCGCGTTCCACCCGAATGGATACGCGGCCGTCTCCCGATACGGTGGCTTCGACGGTGCTCGGTTCCTGCGTGGCTTCTGCGGACACTTCCACCGTCGACGAACGGTGTCTGGAATCCAAGTAGTTCAGCGGTACATTCTCAACATACGATACCGTTTCTTTAGCGACCTCGGTCTGCGAGTTCTTGTCGTACGAATACCAGATGTTAATATCGTAAGTACCAATAACTTCAATTCCGTCTCCCGCTGCGACCGCTTCGTACTGGTGGTTGATGATCCAGGCCCCCAGGATGCTCGACGGTTTATGAGGGGGAGTCACGGTATGTGTTACGGTAGAGAACTTACGACCTTTGCCGCAGATCGCTTTCGTGATGATCTCTCTACTTTGATATTTCAATGACATGTTAGAACCTCCTCCATACATCATTCAATACAAGTGTATGCAGGACATTCGTCTAGGGTGACAACTATTTTATTGACGCCTGTTTTCGTTTTGCTCCCCGTTTTTCCGCGATTCGTGGAATGGGAGCCTTATTTTTTTTGGAGACAGCTAGATATAAGGAAAGTTCTCGGCATAACTGCAAAATGGCTGAACGCATTTCAAATTCCTCACGGGTTGAAGGCATTTCCATTTTCTTGAACTCCTCCTCCAGCTCCGCGAGCATCTGCTCGGTAATCCCCGTATATTCCTCTTGATTCACATCTACGCTAAGCCGATCAAACAATACAGCCACAAATTCGCCTTGCGGGATCCGATGGTACACCTGCGAAATCAGCTCCAGCATCCCTTCGATCCGGCTTAACTGTTCTTTGCGCATGATAAAATACGCCGTCCAGGCCTCGTTGGGCGAGATCATCTGGTTCTCGGCTGCCCGCTTCGCGAGCGCATAACCCTCGTCGATCTTTCGGGCCGCATCGGTGATCTCCTTGCCATCCCATAAGCGGTAGGGATCACGCAACGAAGCGGCAATCTCCTGAAATATGCCGGAAAACAAAGCATCCACCTCACGCCGAGTTTCCAGCAGCTTGTCTTCCGTTTTGGGCATGTACAGAAAATTGACAACCATGGCCGAACCCAACCCAATGATCAGCAGCTCCACCTGGATTAACAGCACGTGCCAGGAGATCTCCCCGCCGCTAAATACGCGGAACACGACAACGGAGCTGGTCACAATCCCTTCCTTGAAGCCCGCGCGAGCGATCAATGGGAAAGCGACGAGGATGTAAATGGCCAGCACCCAAATATGAAACCCGAGGAAGTAGAAGATGCCAAAAGCAAGCAACAACCCCAAAGTTGAAGCAAAAAAACGTGCCGTTATCGATGCCAGGCTGCGCTTGCGGGTGACGTCGACCCCTAAAATCGCCAGCAGTCCCGCCGAATTGGCACCAGGCACCCCTAAGGCATCCGCAATAAATATTGCCATTAACGTGGCAATGGCCGTTTTGATGACTCGAAAACCCATGAATTCTCACCCTTTTTGTCGAAAGCGATCTATGAAAATATCCTACTTGATTTTCGGAATCCAAACAATCCCACTTTCACCCTCATCCTTTACTGTAGATTACCGACCACGGACCGGCAGGGTAACGTCAATACAAGTCGGACTCCAAGAGCTGCAAAGACTGTTCCTTGCTTGAGGAGTGCACCTGAACAAGCAAAAGGGCCTGACCCTACATGCCTGGCACAGGACAGCAAAGAAGAAGATCGCCAACTACCTGACCAAGCTGGCCGGATAGGGCGATCTTCCTGTTTTCTTAAATAATTAGAATCAGAACTGTCTTGCATTGATATTAAGTTTGTATTTATCCCCAGTTTTATTATAGATATAAACTTCCCAATCTCCGGATAATCCATTACCTAACATATCTTCAAAGCTTATTGTTTTTTGACTTCCTCCCTTTAATTCATAACCATCTGTAATTTTCAGACCATTACGGCTGATATCAATAAAGACAGATGAAGAAGCATTATTTTTAACCCAAACGTTCAAATAGATACCATTTTCGGGCGCTGTAGTAAATTTACCAGTATATGCCGAAGAACCTGTATGAGTGACATTATTAATGAGATGCGCATCCATTGGATAGAACATGTTGTCATCAATAATTGTAGGTTTAATGTTTGATACTTCTTCCGTAGCTGACAATGACACCACAGATTGAGCGGATACCGGAGCAACATGTTCAGACGCAGATGCAACCGGGGCAAGAGATAACAAAGCCGATGCGATCAAAACAGCTGATACCTTTGTTTTCTTCACAGACTTGTAAACCTCCAAAAAAATTCTAATTTATGTAAATAAACGGTTTGTGTAGATATCATACAATATTAGCCAATTCTGGCGGTTACGTTTTTTTCATTTTTAAGAAACCGAAGTTTATACTTTTCTATATTTCCCTCTTTTTTCTTAGTTTTAAGTTGTTTATTGACCAGTGAACTTGTTCCTAACGCGATAATTCAACATATGCCAGCCCACGGTGCGCTTATTTTGACTTTTGATTTCCTGATAATGGGGAAATCTTGTAGGGAGCGTTACCGCTCCCTTACCAGCTTCCGCTCGATATAAACGACCATCTGGTACATCGCCGTCGCCACGATGGCGATGATGACCAGGCTCGACAGCACCAGGGTGAAGTTAAACACTTGAAACCCGTAGACGATCAGGTAACCAAGACCGATTTTGGCTACGAGGAATTCTCCAACGATAACCCCGACCCAAGCCATCCCTACGTTCACCTTCAGCGTAGATACGATGGTTGGGAACGAAGCCGGCAGAATTACCTTCAAAAATACATCGCGTCGGCTCCCCCCAAACGTGCGAATCACCTTCACAAAGTTCGCGTCGACTTCGTTGAAGCTGTTAAAGACGACAAGGGTGGTCACAATCACCGTAATCGATAACGTCGTAACCACAATTGCTGTGAAGCCAGCACCAAAGAGGACGATAAAGATCGGGCCCAGCGCCACCTTCGGCATACTGTTAAACACGACCATGTAAGGATCCAGCACACGCGATAGAAACGGCGACCACCAAATCAGCACAGCTAGCAATGTGCCTATCAGCGTTCCCAGCAGGAAGCCTACCGCTGTCTCGCCAACCGTCATCGCCAGATGCGGCCACAATTCTCCGCTCAGCGCATCCTTTACGATCTGTCGTCCTACCTTGGACGGGTAGCTGAAGATCAGCACATCAATCCATTTCAGTTGGCCTGCCAGCTCCCATAATCCTACAAACAATACGAGGATCAAGGTCTGCACACTCAATACGTAACGACTCATTCGCCGTTTGCGTTTGCGGTGTTGCAGCCATTTCTCCTGCAGCCAGTCTTCTGAAGCGGCCGGTTTTGTCACAGGCGGTGCCAATGGCTATCCCTCCTCCCTTTCCGACGTCTCCAGATCGCGCCAGATTTCATGGAATAGTTCATTAAAGCCTTCGGCCTCCCGGGCATAAAACGGTTGAGCTTTCCGGATATTTTCCGGAATCTCGTACATGCTGCGAATTCGGCCTGGTCGGGGCGCCAGCACGATCACCCGATCGCTGACCGCAATCGCCTCCGATAGATCGTGGGTCACCAGTACCCCCGTTTTCTTCCGCTGCTTTAGCGTCCCCCACACCAAATCCTCAAGCTGCAGCTTTGTTTGGTAGTCCAGCGCCGAGAAGGGCTCATCCAGCAGCAACAGCTCCGGATCGGTCGCCAGCGTTCGCACAAGGGCCACCCGTTGACGCATTCCGCCCGACAGCTGATGGGGATACAAGTCCGCGGTATCGCCAAGCCCCATTTCGGCCAGCAATGCCCGCGCGTGCTCCACTCCTTCCGGCGTTAACCTTCCGGTCAGCTCCAACCCCAGCACGGTATTGCTCAGAATCGTCCGCCACGGGAACAAATAGTCCTGCTGCAACATATAACCCACTTGCGGAGTAGGGCCCGTTACCGGTTTGCCGTGCAGGAGCACCTCTCCTCGAGATGGGGCTAACAGACCAGCCATGACGGAAAGAAGCGTGGTCTTTCCGCAACCGCTGGGACCAACCAAACTGATGAATTCGCCAGGCTCTACCGCTAAGTTCATCCCTTGCAAGGCGAGGACGGCCTCCCGGTCCGTCACGTAGACCAAATCTAGGTTTTTTAGTTCCACGACAGATGGCAAAAGCGCTCACGCTCCTTTTCCGTTCACGTTCATGTTATTTGACGGAGTTGACGACTTTCTCGGCAAAGCTGTTATCCACCAGCTTATTGGCTTCTACCCGTTCATTGAGTTCTCCGGCGCTTTCCATCACATCAAGCAGGTTGTTCCAGGCATCCTCTGCCAAAGCCGGCGTTTCTGCATAACTTCCCTGCTCCTGGTACCGCTTGATCGAGCTGACCAAGATCTCCATGTCCGTATCTTTGAAATATGGCGCAACCGTCTCAGCGATTTCTTCCGGCGTATGCGATTGAACCCAGCGCTGGGCTTTATGAATCGCATTCGTAAATTTCTGAACGATTTCCGAGTGTTCGTTGATATAGCTCTGCTTGGTCATAAATACCGTATAAGGCAGCCTTCCGCTCTCCGTACCAAAGGAAGCGACGACATATCCTTTCCCTTCCTTCTCCACGATGGAGGCTTGAGGTTCAAACAGTTGAACGAATTGTCCCGTTCCCGATATGAATGCAGCCGTGATGTTGGCGAAGTCCACATTCTGGATTAACTCCAGATCCTGATGCGGATCGATTCCATGCTTGCGCAGGGTGAACTCGCCCGCCATTTGCGGCATGCCTCCTTTTCTTTGACCCAGAAAGACGCTCCCCTTCAGCATCTCCCAATCAAATTCGGCGGAGTCCCGGGCAACCAGGAAGGTACCGTCGGTTTGCGTCAATTGGGCAAAGTTGATCACTGGATCTGTAGAGCCTTGCTGGTATACGTAAATCGACGTCTCCGCTCCGACTAGTGCCACGTTGATGGCTCCGGACAGCAGCGCCGTCATCGTTTTGTCACCACCCGCTGTTGTTTGCAGCTCCACGTCCAATCCTTCTTCTTTAAAGAAGCCTTTTTCCAATGCGACGTACTGAGGTGCATAAAATACGGAACGGGTGACTTCCCCGATTTTGACCTTTTGTGCTTTGCCGCTTCCTCCACAAGCGCTTAGCGCTGCGGTCAGGAGGACGATGAGCGCGATCCATAACCCCTTTCTTACGTTGTTCATGCCATTCACCTCTCCTTCTAAATGGGGTTTCATAGCCAATCGATGTCTAGCGGTTGGCCAGAAGATACACTAAATACTATGCGATGGCCTAACAAAAGGTTAAGCCGTGCCGGGGCGTTCCAAGTTCGATGTACGAAAAAAAGCTGCCCCTAAGAGCGGATGAATCCGCCTTAGGGGCAGCTTTCGACCGGCATCGCTTTAGATGCCGTAAATGCTTTTGAATTTCTGTTCTAGATAATCTGCGAGATAGTCCGGGTTTAACTCTTCGCCGGTGACCGCAAGGATCAGCTCCGACGGTTTCCGGCTCTTGCCGTATTTGTAGATTCTGTCGGTCAACCATTCCTTGATCGGCTGGAAGTTCCCTTCGGCGATGAGTTCTTCAAATTGCGGCAGCTCTTTCCGCAGCGTATTGGCGATTTGGGCTGCGTACATATTGCCAAGCGCATAGGATGGGAAGTACCCAAACAGACCGGCCGACCAATGCACGTCCTGCAGTACGCCAAACCCATCGTTAGGGGGAGTCAAGCCGAGATAGTCGCGGTATTTCTCGTTCCATACCTTCGGCAGCTCGCTGACCGGCAACCCTTCATTAAAGAGCATCTTCTCAATCTCGTAGCGGATAATAATATGCAAATTATAAGTCAGTTCATCCGCTTCAATCCGGATTAACGAGTTCTCTACACGATTGATGCCGCGGAAGAACTGCTCCGGCGTAACATCCTTAAGCTGTTCCGGAAAATGCTGCTGCAATTCTCCGAAATACCGTTGCCAGAATTGCAGGCTGCGCCCAACGAAGTTCTCCCAGAAACGGGACTGGGACTCATGGATCCCCATCGACGTTCCTTGGCCCAGCGGCGTTCCAGCCAGCTCTTTCGATACGTTCTGCTCGTAAAGCGCATGCCCGCCTTCATGCAAGGAACTGAAGATGGCACTGGCGACATCATCCTGCTTGTAGTTCGTAGTGATCCGCACGTCGCCATGGTTGATCGTGGTTTGGAACGGGTGAACCGTTTCGTCAATCCGTCCAGCTGCAAAATCGTAGCCGATTTGTTCGAGCAGGAACCGGCTGAACTTCGCTTGCTGCTGCGTGTCGTACAGTTGGTTCAGGAAAGGAGCTTCCGGCTTATTCTTAGCCCCAGCCACCGCCTCAACCAATGGAACGAGCCGATCGCGTAGCTGGCCGAAGACCTGGTCGAGTTTCTCGGTAGTCAGGTCCGGTTCATACATATGTAGTAACGTATCATAACGCGTAGCCTTCGGACCCCAGTAGTCGATAAACTCCTGAATCTTTGCCACGATTTTCGTTAAATAAGGTTCAAAGCCGGCGAAATCGCTGTTCTCCTTAAAGTCTTCCCACACCGTTTCGGCATGGGCTGTCAACTCCGTATATTCGCGGAATTTCTGTGGCGGAATCTTGACGCTTCGGTCGTATTCCTCCTGCACATCGAGCACCATCCGGCGCTTCACATCATCCAATTCCTCCAGGACGGCAGGCTGGTTCAAATAAGCTAAGTACTCGCCCATCTCGGCTGACGTTTGCAGCTTAAAAGCTTCCGTGGACAACAATCCGATGGTCGCTGCCCGGGTCTCCGCCCCTTTGCGCGGTGCACCGGTGCGTAAATCCCAGTTCATCAGCGCGACCGCTTCCCCGTATGCATGAATCTTCTGCAGAAGCTCCCGAAAGAGCTCCCATTTCTCAACCGTTTCCTGTTTCATGACAACTCCGCCTTTACTGGTGAAATATAGTTGCTACTCTTGATGATACTTGTAACTAAACGTATAATCAAATTTTAAGTAGACGAATTCGCAAATTGAAATATTACTTTCATGAAAAGGAGTTGCCTCTCCCTATGAAAATTACGCTTAACGCAGCGGCCAAAAAACTGATCGACGACAAATTGGCTGGCCAGCCTGGCTTGCTCCGCCTCGTCTACGATACGGAAAACTGCGGCTGCGGCATGAGCGGCGTTCCCGTATTGAATATCGTATCTGAGCCAGGACCCTACGATATTCCTATGGACAATGAAGCCTACCCATTTTGGATTGACAAAATGCAGGCTGTTTTTTTTGAGGAGGAGTTGTCCCTGAAAGGCGAAGATGCAACCGGGACATTCCGCTTGGATGGGCCTTCCCAGTTCTACAAATCCAATATTCCATTGGTTGACCGCCGGTAATTCGCGGATATGTGCCAACAGCAGACAAGGAGGCAATAACATGAATCAATTAGAGTCGATACTGGAGTTCAACCGCAAATTTGTCGAGGAGAAGGAATACGAGAAATATGTAACGGATAAATTTCCGGAGAAGAAAATGGCGATCGTGACCTGCATGGATACGCGGCTCGTCGAACTACTCCCGAAAGCGATGAACCTGCGCAACGGTGACGTGAAGCTGATCAAGAACGCTGGTGCCATCATCTCTCAGCCTTTTGGAAGCGTCATGCGTAGTCTTCTTGTTGCGATCTACGAACTGCATGCTCAGGAAGTCTTTATCGTGGGTCATACTGGCTGCGGGATGGCTGCGCTCAATTCGGACCGGATGATTGGTTCCATGCGGGAGAGAGGCATCAGCGATGACACGCTGAACACGATCGAAAACTCCGGCATTAAGCTAAACAAATGGCTGCGCGGTTTCGATAACGAGAAGGAAGGGATTATTCGGACCGTCAATATTGTCAAGAAACACCCGCTCCTTCCTGCTGATGTTCCGGTTCACGGGTTATTGATTGATTCGACGACAGGCGAACTGGAGCTGGTTATTGACGGGTACCAGCCTCTTCCGAAATAAGTCCGACACGACTGGAGTTTACCTGCATCTATGGGAAAGGAATGGAACAGAGAGATGACGTATAATTTCGACGAACGTGTGCCGCGAAAAGGAACCTACTCCGAGAAATGGGATACTGGACAGGAGCTGTTTGGGGATCCAGACGTATTGCCTTTGTGGGTAGCGGACATGGATTTCCGTTGTGCACCAGCCATTGTCCAAGCCGTCACGGAACGGGCCAAGCTGGGGATTTACGGCTATACTTCCCGGCCTAAAGAATATCTGGAGGCGATCACCGGTTGGCTGGAGCGCCGTCATAACTGGAACGTTCATCCGTCCTGGTTGACCGACACTCCCGGCGTCGTACCAGCGCTTAGCGTAGCTGTACAGGTATTAACCGAGCCAGGAGATCGGGTGATCCTGCAATCCCCGGTCTATAATCCGTTCTATGATGTGATCCGCAACAATGGCCGTGAAGTTGCCGAAAATCCGTTGATTCTCAAGGATGGACGTTACCGGATGGACTACGATCATCTGGAATCGTTGATGCAAGACGGAGCGAAGCTGTTGCTGTTGTGCAGCCCCCATAATCCCGGCGGACGGGTCTGGACCCGGGAGGAGCTGGAACGGGTTGGCGAGTTGTGTCTGAACTATGGTGTGAAGGTCGTCTCGGACGAAATTCACAGCGATTTGGTCTTCGCCGAATACCGTCATGTGCCGTTTGCCTCGATGTCCGAAGCCCTGGCGGGAATTACGATTACCTGCGCGGCTCCTTCCAAGACGTTTAACATCCCTGGACTCGCGACAGCTTATACGATTATTCCCAACGTGGCTATCCGTAAGCAATTTAGCGAACGGATCAAAGCCCAAGCCATCGGTTCGCTGAATTTTTTTGGCCCTACCGCGACAATCGCAGCGTATACGCAAAGTGAAGAATGGCTTGATGCCGTCCTGATCTATATTCGTGCCAACCGTGACTTCGCCGTCGCCTATCTCGCCGAACATCTGCCAGCGGTGGTCCCTGTTCTATCCGAAGGAACCTACTTATTATGGGTGGATTGCCGTGCACTCGGATGGAAGAAAGCCGAGATGAAGCAAGTGATGTATAAAGAAGCGAAAATCGCCTTTACCGAAGGTTCCATCTACGGCCAGAACGGCGAAGGTTTCCTGCGGATCAACCTGGCGTGTCCACGCTCGTTGCTGGAGGAAGCTCTGGAACGCTTTTGCACAGCCGTTGCTGCTCATCAAGCTTGATGGCCAGTATCATGAAATCAGCGTAAACATATCAAGCCGGAAGACGATAAGTCTTCCGGCTTATTTTTTTATGCTCTTCTCATGTAAGCGCGCACCGTCATCGGTGCAAATACCGCTACAATCACGGCTGCTCCAAAGAGCGAGCTCAGCATATCCCCACCGATGGTTCCATGGTTCACCAGTTCCCGTACCGCTGTCACCAAATGCGAAATCGGATTGATGTTTGCAAACCATTGCAGCCATTTCGGCATCGTTTCAACTGGAACAAACGCATTGGACAGGAACGTTAATGGAAACAACACGATCATGGATATGCCTTGTACGCTGGATGCCGTTCGTGCGATGACGCCAAAGAAAGCAAAGATCCAGCTAACTGCCCAGGAACATACGATCACCAGCAACGCTGCTAGCACGACATTACCCAATCCTCCATCTGGACGAAGTCCCATGATGTAACCCATGGCAAACGTCAGCACCGTTGCAATCGTATATCGGACGGTATCGGCCAGCAGGGCGCCGGCTAATGGCGCAATCCGCGCGATTGGCAGCGACTTAAAGCGGTCGAAGACGCCCTTCTCCATATCCTCGCGCAGCTGTACGCCCGTAACGACAGAAGTAGAAATGACGGTTTGCACCAAAATCCCTGGAATAATCACCGGCAAGTAGCTCATCACATCCCCCGAGATCGCTCCGCCAAAAATATACGTAAACATCAGTGTAAAAATAATCGGCTGAAACGTCACATCAAATAATTGCTCCGGTGTCCGCTTGATTTTTAACAATCCTCGATACGCCATGGTCAACGAGTGATGAAGTGATTGTCGGAAGTTCGTTTGATTCTTTAGAGGCTGTACGGCCTTCGCATTAATATCCGCATGATTCATGCAATGACCCCCTTCTGATCAAGAACATACGCCTGTGGATCTGCAGTGTTCTCTTCAACACCCCGCCCGGTCAGTGTTAAGAAGACTTCATCCAGCGTTGGCTTCTGAACGCTTAATTCCGCCAAATCCACGCCTGCTTCACGCAAAGCGATCAATAGATCAGTCACCAGATCAGCCTCCGCCATTGGGGCGGTAATTTTCCCTGCCTCTGCTGTGAGGGTGGAAGGCACTTTCAGCACCCGCTCCACAATTTGGCGAGTTGCTGTCAAATGAAGCGGATCCTTAATTCTTAACTGCAACGACGAAGCCCCTACCGACGTCTTTAACTCATCGACTGTGCCTTCTGCGATGACCTGTCCGCGATCAATAACGGCGATCCGGTCTGCCAGTTGGTCAGCTTCATCCAGGTACTGAGTGGTTAACAACACCGTTGATCCAGTCGCCACAAGACGGCGAATCGTCTCCCACATCTGCGAGCGCGTCCGCGGATCCAGCCCGGTTGTCGGTTCATCCAGGAAGATCAGCGGCGGCTGGGCAATCAGGCTCGCGGCCAAATCCAGCCGCCGGCGCATTCCGCCAGAGAAGTGCTTCAGCGGGCGCTTGGCCGCTTCCGACAAGCCGAACTCCTCCAGCAGCTCTGCCGCTTTCCGGCGAGCCTCGCTGCGCCCCAAGCCTAACAGCCTGGAGAAGATTATGAGATTTTCCGTAGCACTCAGCGTTTCGTCCACCGAGGCGTACTGTCCGGTCACCCCGATCAACTGACGGACGATATGCTGCTCTTTGACAACATCGTGTCCAAAAATGCGGGCGGAACCCGCATCGGGACGCAGCAAAGTCGCCAGCATACGAATCGTCGTTGTTTTTCCCGCTCCATTGGGTCCCAGAACGCCATATATCATCCCGCTCCCCACCTGCAAATTCACTCCATCAACCGCACGGTTCGTTCCAAATATTTTCACGAGTCCCTCAGCCTCAATCGCCGGCTTACTTGCGCCGCCCGTGAAAGCGGAAGTTTTCGTCATCATCGATGATGTCCTCCTATCCTTCAATCAATTTGTTTTACAGTTAGGAGAGTAACGGAGGTAGTTAAACTGAATTTAAACAATAAAAAACACCCGATGGATCGGGTGTTTTCAAACCTTGGACGCTTGATTGGACTTCAATTTTCGCAGTTCTTTCAGTTGCTCATTTGCTTGCCCCAGCGCTTTTTTTCGCTGCTCGATGTCTTTCATGTGCTGGCGTTCAATCTCGGCAAATTTTACACTGTCAAAAAGAATCCATTGCTTCATCATGGAAGCATCAGGAAAGATTTGATTCCGAATCTCTTTACGTTTCACAGCCACGCAGCACAAATAGTTATGATGAACTTCCATCTTCGTGACCTCGAACCAAGGATCCAGGCAGATACCTAGGTTCCCGGCATAGAAGGTCTGCTTATGATCGTGGAAGGGATGATATCCGTATGGCACCGTTACAATCAGAGTGCCGCCGTCTGCCAGCAATCGATGTGCATGACTGATCAACACTCCGGGATTCGCAAAATGCTCCAGAATTTGTCCTAGAATGACGGTATCAAATAGCTTATGACCTTGGAATTCCGTAACATCGGCGACTTTAAATTGAACCTTGGATCGGACAGGCTTAGATTCCCGGGACAACTCCCTTTTCGCATACTGGATCGCCCCTTCTTCCAAATCTAATCCAAGAACTTTGCGTCCTTCTCGGCCCAGCAGGATCGAAGTAATCCCTTGGCTGCACCCTACGTCGAGCACTCTTCTACCCGTTACTTGACGGCAAATCCAATGAATGCGTGCTCTTGTTGCTTCATGGGACTTTTCCGAGTTCACCTGACCATAATAGCGCTCGTTGACCCGATCTTGGTTTACCAAAATCCTTCACCTCCTCTATTTCGAGGAAACCGCGGTTAACTCATAAATTCTTTCAGGACTTTCTGGATTTCTGCCGGGCTTAGACGATCTTTTTGCGGTACCTTCTTGACTAAGGTATTATTTTGATGGATGACATTCACATAATTTCGGGGAGCCAACAGTTCATGGGGTAAATCAATCACATTGCCATGTGTACCCCGCCCTGGAAGCTTCACGCGATATCCCTTCATATACTCGGCAGTCTTGTAAAGAAAAACATAGAATTGCGGGGAATAATGAAAGGTTGGTGCCATTTCTCCATTGACCGTGTCCCATAAATAGCCGTTTTGATTGATCAAAGCAATCGTTCCTTGCTTCGGTTGATAATCGTACAGCTGCTGGACATACGTTTTATGATACAGGTCGTCAGAATCCAAACGTGCGATATATAAATCCTCGCTATTTCCGGCGTATGCTTTCATTTTCTCGATACTGTTGCGTTTCGTTCCAAACCAGATATTGTTTGGCAGCGGCGGATATTTTGACAGGATATCTGCTACAATCGCTTCGCTTTCTTCGGCAATCTTAAATATCGCCAGAAAGTTTTGATTCGTTTGGGCTCTTAATGATTTCAAGGTAAAGTTACGAAAGATCGCGATGCGCTTCTCCAACCACGGCCGAGTCAGCCGATCTGGCGATAACCCGAACGTATTGAAATTGCTTTCAATCACTACTTTTCTAGTCATGCACTTCCCTCCTTGTCATAATAGCCCGTATGGTTACTTTTACTTTCGTGTAACGGAGCTACCGATCTTTCACTATATGTTGGACGTGAGGAGAAGGACAGGGCCGTCTTCCAATAACGCAGTTACCCCATGAATTCTTTTAGCACTTTTTTCTGCTCCTCTTTCGACAGTCGTCCTCTAACCGGGAGCGTTCTCGGGATCGAATTATAGCGGTGAATAACTTCGACAAAGTTACGAGGAGTTAAGATTTCATGAGGTAATTCAATCACGTTCCCGTGTGTGGCCCTTCCTGGCAGCTTGATGCGATATCCGGATGTAAATTCCGATGTCTTATACAAGAACACATAGTATGGAGGAGATTTTCGAAACATCGGTACCATTTCTCCATGGATCGAGTCGTAAGCGTAACCGTTTTGATTAATTAAAGCAAGGGTGCCTGGCTTCGGTCGATGGTCATGCAGCTGTTGGATATAGGATTTATGGTACATATCGTCAGATTCCATGCGAACTAAATACAAATTCTCGCAGGATCCAGCATAGGTTTTAATGCGCTCCATCCCTTCTTGATGGGTTACAAACATGATGTTTTTCGGTAGACGAGGGTATTTAGCCAAAATCTCGTTGATCATTTTCTCTGTCTCGGGTACGACCTTGAAGATCGCCATAAAGTCTTGATTGGTTTGAACTAACAGCGACTTCAGTGTGAACTCGCGAAAAATCTGAATTCGATTCTCTAGCCAGGGACGGGTCAGCCGGTGCGGACTAAATCCAAATGTATTAAAATTGCTTTCGATTACGATCCTTTTTGACATCTACAATCCTCCTTGCTTATAGCCGCTCACTCAGCTTAATCTAGTTCTGGAAAACAGGCCTTCTACTTTTTACTATATGTTTGTGATAACGAACGGACAGGACGGATTCCATTGCTTGCTGAAAATAGTCTTGTACCCTCCTCTACTACTTGGCAGTACAAGCACACAATTCATTCCGTGCTCGCAATCATAGACTGAAATGATTAAGCATGCGAAAGGAATGAATTGTCGGATGCAACAAATCTATTTAGATACTAAAGACTTGCTAAAGACAATCGAAGACGCACTCAAGAATCAGAAGGCATTTTCCTTAGTAAGGATTGGTGACGGGGAGAATTTGGTCATGTCTCAACATCATGTCTGGCCTGTGTCTAAAGTGCTTCAGGAACGGTGGGCCATCAAAGCCAACCGAGGGGAAAAAGGCCTGACCCTACCAAATTTACATCTGCGAAACGCCGTGATTTCTTCTGTAAAAAAGGCGACCGTTGTTGGAATCCTTCCTCCCGGAGACAACACGATTAAAGCACCGGATTATTTAAAAAGACCCTTAACGGACGAAGTGTTCTCCTATTACAAGATTGAGCCGCCTTTGATTTGCCATGCCGGAGTGAACCGGGAGTTGGCCAAAATGGAGGAATTCTGGTCCCTCCTTTCCGGCCGGAGAATTCTGATCATCACACGGGAAGCTGCAAAGCTCAAGGAACGGCTTGAACAAGAACCCTATAATCAAAAGATCGTACATGCACTGCCGTTTGACCAATGGTCGGAGTATCGGAATACGATGAAGTGGGTTATCGCGCATAAGAATAGCTTTGACGTGGCTCTGATTTCCTGCGGAGTCAGTGCAGTAGTTCTCGCGGAACAGATTGCGGCGAAATCGGGCAAAGTCGCTCTCGACTTTGGCAAAGCTAACAATATCATATTGAAAGGGCGCCCCAATTAACCTGTGGGCGCCCTCGTTAGGTTCTAAACTTAGCTGTCTTACTTTCCAATCCGCATATAGTCCCGGATCGACATCGCCCCCGGAACTCGGGCATATTGATCCAGGTGTCCTAGCCGCAGACGCGGCTGCCATTTGATGAGGCCTTGATCCGGAATCAACTCGCCGATAAGCATGCGGATCAGCGTACTTTTTCCTGCACCGTTCTGTCCGACAAGCCCCATATGCTCACCCGCATGTAATTCCAGAGAAGTTCCTTGTCTCCAATTCGGTGCGTTACACCGCTTATTTCTAATAACCTCATAGCTAACTCCCCTTATCGCTGAAAAAATAAAAAAGCAGAGAAACTAGCGCCTGTCGGCGCCGGTCCTCTGCTACGGGAACTCCCTTAAAAAACGCAAAGGACCAAGGACAAAACATTGTCCTTGGCCCATCCATTCATACACCGGTTTCAAGCACACTTAAATAAGCCTAGGGATTTTATGCTTTCCGAGTTGCGCTGTCACTTAACATGAATCGATTTCGAGGCTACGTTTGTCACGGCAGTGCGCCTTCCTGGATGACCGGTTTGCCGGCTTCCAGCAATGCTTGATTCCGTCCAAGAAAGATCGAAAGAATTAAGATGAGAAGGCCGGTCGCAATCAGCAGCCATTCGATCGCGATCACATCGGCGATCGGCCCGAAGATCAACATCCCGATCGGCATCATCGACGTGGAAATCATACTGAACACCCCGAAGATCCTTCCCAAATAGCTCTCATCGACTTTTTCCTGAATCATCGTCATCGTTGGCGTATTAAAAGCCGGCATGGCTACCCCAAACAAGGCCATAAACGCCAGATAGATCCAAAAGACGGGAATGACGCCGAGCAAAAACGTGCATGCCCCCATCAGAACGGTAGCCAGCGTCATCGTATGGACTTTATTCTTAAAGCCGCCCCATGCGGCAATCAATCCCCCACCCGCCATCATGCCGACAGAAAAAGCAATTTCAATTGCAGTAAGCCGCCAGACTTCCTCGCCGTAAGTTCGAGTCACCTGAAGCGGGTTTAAAAATGCGGCGGGGGCCATCAGAATAAAGAAGACCGCCATGAAAGCGAAAAAGGATTTTAAGTACGCTTGCCGACGAATGTAGAGCAGCCCCTCCTTAAGATCGCTGAAATAGCTGGACGACTGCTGGTCGGTGGCACGTTGATGCGGCGGAATCCGGAAATAAAGCAACAGTGTCAAAATTGCGATCGCCGCCGTAACCACATCGATGAAGAAAATGGTTTCGATCGTAGCCACGGTAAGCAGTGCAGCGCTGACGATAGGGGACACAAACATAATGACGGCTTGAATGCTTCCGTTAATTCCATTCACCTTCGTTAATTGGTCGGACGGTACGATTTGCGGCAAAATTGCCCCAACTGACGGCGTCTGCACACCCGAGCCAAGCGCACGAATCGCAGCCATAACAAAGAGCAGCCATGCTTCCTCATATCCCATCAGGAACAGGAGCGCGAGGATCAGGGTGGCCAAAGCGATCATGCCATCTGACAGCATAATTAACCATTTTCGGTTGTATCGGTCCGCCCAAACGCCCGCCACCGGGGATAACAGGAACGTGGGAATAAACCCGCAGATGATATATAACGTCATCATAATCCCCGACTTCGTATTCAGCGTAATATACCACATGATGGCATACTGCACCAGCGAAGAACCAAACAGTGAAATGGTTTGACTGCTCAGGAACAGGATGATATTTCTTTTCCACTGCTCTTTTGTTGTCGCTTGATTTGACCTGTCTACGTTATTCACGGACATCCCCTCTCGATCTGAAAATTACAGAATAATTATACTGTAAGCGACTCCAAATCACCAAATCAATGGAAAAGATGGTTATAAAAAAGAACCCCGAATCCCGGGGTACATCGAGCCTTGTTATAATTTGGCGTTCTCCTCTTTGGCCATGGAACGAATGTAGAACACTCCCAGCACGGAACAAAGCAGAAACGAGAAGAACGCCATCGCTGCTGCCTGCTCTCGCTCCTGAAAGACACTAAACACCTGCTGCATGGACACGCCCAGCATTTGCGGTGAGTTAGCCCCCAGCAAGAATGGAGCCGTAAAGGAGCCAATAGCCCCCATAAACACGAAGGTTAGCGCAACGAGAAACGTTTTGTAGGACAACGGTAAAATAAATCTCGCAAACAATCTTAACTTCCCTGTTCCGACGTCTTTGGCGCTTTCGATAACCGATGAAGGAATTCCGGCCAGCGCCGAGCTGAGCAGCATGGTCGTAAACGGAATATTGAACCAGAGGTTCGCAATGATGATCCCCTTCTCATCGAAAATAATCCGCGGCAGCGTGACGCCGATGTGCGTAAGCAGGCGCGCCAACCAGCCGTGGTTCCCGAGCAGATTGATCAGCCCATAAGTCGCGATCACCCCTGGAATGAACAACGGGATCATATACGTCTTGCGTATCAGCTCGACGATGGGGCCCTGATTAAAACGCATGTAGATCGCCAGCGTATAGCTGATTAGCAGCACCAAGGCACAGGTAATGAGGGTGATCCGCAAGGTAAACAGTAAATTCGCCCGCATCCCTTTATCCGCAAACAGGTAATGGTACCGGCTCAAATCGTATCCCCCAGCCTCGTTCGTGAGACTTAGCACCAATGATTGGATGATAGGGATGATGACGACAACCAATAAAATGGCGAAGGAGGGGAGGACCATTGCCAGCCCCGCCATCGCTTGTTTCCACTCTTTACTCATTGTGCAGCAACTTCACTTTGCCAACGTTTGTTGATTTCTGTGCCGAGGTCGCCAATGTTGAAGGTGCGGAAGCCTTCGGCCACCCCTTTGAATTTATCCTGTGTTTCCTGCGGCATATTGGACAATTCGATCCCCGGGAACCCGTTCATTTTCTCGACGATGACGTTTTGTGCTTCTGGCGACAGGACAAAGTCGAGGAACTGGTAGATTGCTTCTTTTTTATCGGACTCCCCGTTGACCATCAGATACGTAGGCCCGCCGTTAAAGCCAGGCGTGATTTGCTGCATTTTGATCGTATCGGGAAGCAAGCCTTCGTTAATTTGCTGCAGCACCATATCCGACCATGCCGGAATCAGCGATACCTCGCCGTTCATCAGAAGATCTAAGGTGCCTTGGTTCTTCTTAGGGTAAATCCCATCACCGTAAACGTATTGACCCAGCTCTTTGAGCGTTTGGAATCCAGGATCCCATTTGGCCATCACGGATGGATCGGAATTGTGAATATCTTCCTCTGGTAAGTCCTTGTAGATTACCGTATGAACAAAGGAACTGCCCGCACCGCCGGTGGACGGGTCATTATAAGCAAATTGTCCAGGGTTCGCCTTGATCCAAGCCAACAGCTCGTCCAACGTTTTTGGCGGGTTGGAGATTTTCGTACTGTCGTAAGCTAGAACAACGGCGGAGGAACGGTAAGGAATTGCGTAGTTATCCACGTCTTTCATAGTATCGGGATTGACCTTGGCCAGATTCGGGATAGCGTTCGAATCTAACTGCTGCCACACTCCGTCCTTCGTGCCTTGGGATACAACGCCGATTCCGTCTTCATACAAATCGATGTCCCCCGAGCCTTTGCCAGCCTGCTTGGCAGCCAGAATCCGATCATAGGTCGGCTGCGCACCGGTTCCGGACGGGATATAAACGGGGTTCACGTCTACTTGATTGTTTTGCTTCTCGAACATCGGAATCAGTGTATCCCACAGATCCTTCACGTTTTGCGAGCCTGTAAAGTAAAAGTTAAACTTCACCGGTGCATTCGCCGTTGCCGGCGTTGTCGTTGATTCGCCCTGTGCTCCTGTATTTGACGCCGCTCCATTTATACCCGCACCCCCACATCCGGCAAGCAAGGTCATTGACAACAACGCAGTAGACAATAGAGTTAACCACGGTTTCTTGGATCTCATGTTCGTTTATCCTCCCTTAGTTGGGTTCACCTGACGGAAACCCGATCAATTTGACGATCTTGACGCCAACGTCCTTCCCAACCGACAAGTGCTGTGTTGCTTCCTTCGATTGGAACGTACGCAGCGTCCCCCATCCCGGCAGCTCCACGGTCACTTCGGCATAATGCCCTAGTACCATCACTTGCTTGATTCTCCCCGCCAACTTCTCTTCATTCTCCTCTGCCTCACTTAACACGACATCCTCCGGTCGGATCGCTGCGGTAACTTTGCCGCTGAGCCGCTTCTCATTCGGAAAGCGGAGCGCGCCGATCCGGATGCTCCGTTCATCCGCCACCCCCTCCAAAAAGTTCATCTTGCCGATAAAGCTTGCCACATATAAAGTCTCAGGCGCATCGTAAATTTGTTGCGGGCCTGCGATTTGCTCGATTCGCCCGTGATTCATCACCACGATCCGGTCGGAGAGCGACAAGGCCTCCTCTTGGTCATGCGTTACGAACACCATCGTAAGTCCGGTTTGCATTTGAATTTCACGGAGTTCCTCACGCATCTCGTGACGTAGCTTCGCATCCAGCGCCGAGAACGGCTCGTCCAACAGCAGCACAGCCGGCTTCAGCAACAAGGAGCGGGCCAAGGCGACGCGTTGCTGCTGTCCGCCCGACAATTCAGCAGGATACTTCTTCTCGTAACCCGATAACCGGACCAGCTTCAACGCGTCAGCGACGGCAGCACGGATTTCCAATTTGGGCATTTTACGGATCTTCAGCCCAAACGCCAAATTTTCGTACACAGACATGTGCGACCATAAATTGTAACTTTGAAACACCATCGACGTAGGGCGCTTCTCCGGCGGCACCCCGATAACGCTACGGCCTTCGATCAGGATGTCCCCCCCATCTGGTTCGAGAAAGCCGCCGATACTGCGCAGCACCGTCGTCTTTCCGCATCCCGATGGACCCAGCAGGGTCACGAGCTCACCTTGCTTCACGGTTAAGTTGATATCGCTGACTCCGTCCCCTGTCTTATAACGTTTCGTCAAATTTTGCACCACTAATTGCATGCGGTTTACCCCCTTTTCCCTTGGGTCGGCTTATTTCGTTTGGAACCCGCTCGCCAGCACATCTGCGCTGACCAGACGTTGTGCAGCAAGCAGCAAGATAATGGTCGGCAAGGTTAAAATGATGGAGAACACCGCTCCTGCGCTGCTCGGAAAGTCCGAAATAATGGAGTACATCACGATCGGCATTGTCTTGAAATCCGGAATCCCCACAAGGAAGGTCCCTTGCGCCTCATCCAACGAGTTGAGAAAGGTAAAGACCGAAGCAACCATAATGCCGGGCATCGCCATGGGCAACGTGATACTCCGAAACACCCGAAATGGAGTTGCCCCAACATCCCGTGCCGATTCCTCCTGCGCCCGATGCACATTACGGAAGGCAGCCGTAGGAATCCAAGTCATGAACATCAACACATTAATCATATGAATCAAGACGACACCCAGCAGGGTATTCATGAGACCAATTCGATAAAACAACACCGCAATCGAGACATATAACCCCATCTTCGGGAATGCATGCGTCAGCAGGAACGAGAACAAGAACATTCGCTTCAGCGGAAACTGGATTCTCGCGAATGCATACGCAGCTGGAATACAGATCAGGATGGATAACGCCGTTACGATCACTGCGATCAAGAACGACAATGAAATCGAGGAGACGATGTCGTCCTTGGCTAATACGAAGTTCCACCATTTGAATCCCCAAGTCGCCGGCAAGACGTCCGGATAGTTCCACTTCTCACTGAACGCCAGCACCAGCAGGTTCAAGAGCGGGCCGGCGAAAAATATCGCAAACACGGTAAGCAGCACAAACTCGATAATTCGCCTTGCCCCTACTTTTTTCCAATACCATCCCATTCAGGTCACTCCTTCCCTTCCGTTGATTGACGTTTGACCACATAACTCTCATATTCCACCAGCTTCGGCAAATCGGCTTCGCCGCGGATCAGCTTGTCCAACAGCTCCACCGCATCTCGTCCGATCCCGACGGCATCTACGGTAACCGTTGACAGCGACGGTGAGTACATGCGGCCAAGCTCGATATCGTCGTACCCCAAGACAGCAACTTCCTGGGGAATCTGAACGCCTCGATCCAGCAGCAACTTCATGGCGCCTAGCGCCAGCATGTCGTTGGTCGTGAACAGCGCGGTATATCCGTATTTCCGAAAGTCCGAGAAGTGCTTCTCCATCCGTTGGAAGCCGGTATCAAAGCTGGACTCCGGAGAAGGAATCACCCTTACAGCGCCGGATTGCTCCGAGAGGCCTAATTGTTCCAGACGCCGGAGGAATCCCGTTAAGCGGAGCGAGTGACTGCGATGCTCCACTGGTCCGGCGATGACGAAAAATTGACGATGTCCCAGCCCGTATAGATATTCGGCTGCCCGCGCGCCGCCAGTTTCATCGTTGCTGACGAGATGAATCACATCCGGATCGTCGGTCGAACCGTTGACCATGAGGTAAGGCAGATGAAATTTTTTGACGTAATCGATCACGTTCTTCTGCAAACGGCTGACCAGAATCAATCCATCCACCCGCTGTTCCAGTAAAAAATCGGTGGAGCGTAAGCTCATCTCTCGATCCGTCTTCAAGAAGACAGAATACCCGCGGGCTTCGGAAGCGAACAGAATTTCGTCAATGATTTTGCCGTACAGCGGATGAGAGACGATCGGCGGCTTCTCACGAAATACGATGACCCCAAGATTGTAGGTGCGTTTGGTCACCATCGCCCGGGCGACAGCATTCGGCTTGTAATGGAGAGCTTCCGCCGCTTGCAGCACCCGTTCCTTCACCTCCGCACTGGCATATCCGTTGCCGGAGATCACCCGGGAGGCGGTGGACTTGGATACTCCCGCCACCCGGGCTATCTCCCGCAAGCCATGGTTCGGCTTCCTAGTCAACGTAGAGTCTCTCCTTCACTTGCGATCATTTCGTTTTTCACAGCGATCAGCTCGGCAACATTCCGGGAAGTGATCGAATCCACGCCTAAGCCAGCCATTCGCCGCATAACGTCTGGCTCTGCGACAGTCCATACATATACCGCCAGCCCTACTTGTCTCGCCGCAGTTATGAGCTCCGGTCGAACCAACTGGTACGGAACGTTTAACCCGAAGCATCGCGCCGAACGGGCTTCATCACAGGCCTGGGCAACAGCCTCTGCATATGAGCTCAATCGAAAGCTGTCGATATTGACGTTCAGCAGCTTACGAATGGACGGGGTGAGACGTTCAGCTTCCATGGCAACCGCGTATCCACATCCGCTGAAGAAGGCTTGATTCGTCATTCCCATTTGGAGCAGCGTCGCAGCCGCTGGTTCCAGGCAGGCCGCTGATTTGATATCAAGGTTCATCGTTTTTCCAGTTTCTTTGATCCAACGCAGAACGGATTCCAGAGGGAGACGCTCCTCCTTCGAAAATTCCTCCAGCTCCTCCAGTGTAATGTCTGATAATCGGGTCTGCCGTCCATCTGCAAGCACCACCTCGTCGTCATGAGCCAACACCAACTTTGCGTCTCGCGTAATCCGAATGTCGTCTTCATAAACGTCCACTCCAAGGGCCAATGCAGCATTAAATGAGGCTAAGGAATGATCGGGGTGCCCCATGCACCCGGTATGAGCTGTGATCAAAGGGAATTGCTTCATGTCATGAACTACCTCCTTAATCGAAATAAACCGGATTGGTAAAAGCAATTAACGTATAAATTTCGCGCACCATCCCCCAAAGCTCGGCTCGCAGCCATTTTCTCGGCTCAGACGAGAGCGGCAAACCGGATAGACGGATGACATCGTCGCCCGGTTTGCCGCCGTTCCACATCACCTCGGTATCCAGCTCCTGGCCCCGGTCCGAGCAGAGGATCAGCTTGTAATTTTGATCGGGCAACGACCATAACCCCGGCCGAACGGAGAAATCAATCGTGATCTCCGCTTGCATATCCCTGTCCTCTTCCAGTTGCAGAGGTGACGGAATGACGGAACCCAGAGCGTAGCTTTCGCCGCCGCAGCTCACCGAGAGCAGCAGCAACGGGCCGATCGTCACCGAAGCTTTCCCTTCTCGAAGTGCGTTGACCAGATGTTCCTCCTTCGGCAATTCGTCTTCCGGGATGCCGAGATAGGTCACCGACAGCGGCTCATCCGTCTCCTTCTGCACATGCCAATCCCGGCCAGACGTCGCTGAGATCCGCAAGCCTTCACTCAGCTTGTCGGTCCAGAGGGCATACGCTCGTCGGTTGTTGGTGCGAATGGAAGCAAACGTCTCAGACCAAACCTCAATATAGTCAACAACGGACCAGTCCTGAATCTCATACTCCCAGAAGCATCCGGTGCAAGCCGGACTGCCGATCCGGAACGGATGAGCCAAACCGGCAATCCCGCCGAGTCGATGCACCGCTTGAATCCCCTCATCGATTTTGTTGCGGTCGGCTTTCCGCCAATCCGCATATTCGCTTAATCCGATCGTCACCATATGGCCATAGAATGTCGTCCACTCCATCCCAGGAACGATGAGCAGTCCAAACTTTTTGGAGATAGCCTCCTTCCCTGCGAGCCCGGTCATCGTATTGTGATCGGTAAGCGCAATTGCATCGAACCCAAGTTTTGCCGCGCCCTCTGCTAATTCTTCCAGCGTCTGGGCGCCGTCGCTATGCAGCGTATGAGTATGCAGCTCACAAGCCAACCACTTCATTACGCCTCATTCTCCTTTTCGGCCCAAACTTGGAGCAAATAATTACAGGTATCCGTGACGATCGAGTGAACGCTTAGCGTGACTTCCCAATCTCCGGCAGGTAGAGGGCCTGGAAGTAACCCAGGGGAAGCTTCTCTTGCCGCAAGCGCCAGCTCCTGTACCGGGTCATGACGATGACAGGCGCCCCGATAACCCAGCGGATCGTCAAGCGAGAGCGTGATCAGGTTTTTTAGGGGGATATAGTTGTCTGCCTGGGCTAATGCCAGTGCCTTCTGTTCCGGCAACAGATAAGCATCGAAGCTTTGATTTAGCAGTTCCAAAGATCGTCCGCGGTCTTCCAGCACCTTTGGGGAATATTCAAATTTCAGTCGCAGCCGGCTGCAATCCTCATCCAACTGAAACGGAATCCGGATATGCGTCTTGTTATCGACCGGCGTCACACGCCCTATCACATCGAGTACCAGCAATACGGCTCATCGCCTTTCTTGTTTTATAGAATCATCACAAAGCCTAATGTCCTATCTTGAAGTGGGAACGGTCCCACATGTTCTCATGGTACTGCTCGAACATCAAGGCGGTATCATCCGCGTGTTAATCTTGTGTAAAAGCAAAAGAAGGAAGCGAACAGGTTCGCATCCTTCTTTTTTCATCCTTATTCATGTTCAGTTGTCCGTATGCGTACAGATAAGCCTCACCCGCCGATTGCTTCTTACCGGTCTTGCAGCATAATTCGGTAAGCAGGGTATTGATGGATGGCGATGCCGCCAAACCCGGCATGCTGCGCAAAATAAGCGTTGATGGCCTGAATCTGTTGGTTCATGTAAACTAAGCCTTTATTATAGTACGTAATCTCACTGGGAATCGTAGAGCCATTAGGCGGACTGGTCTCTGCACCGATATAAACCTTCTTCCCCAAGCTTGCGGCATAATCGGCTTCCGCCAATGACGCGCGAATCTGCCGGTCAGCCGTGTCGCGGTAAGCCATTAGGGATACGGTATCCACGATATCCAATACGAAGTAACTTAACGGCTTCCGTTGTCCGCCTGTCTCCACCATCACCGGATTTTCCCCTGTCGCATACCAGCAAGGAATCGCCGCATTAAACTCGAGCGGATCGCCGCTGGTGCGAATTTCTGCCGCGATTTTCTTCAACACCTGCAGGTATTGATAATTGACAGAACCTCGCTTCGTTTGGTATTCCGGCAAGACATGCGGTTCAATATCAAATTGAATGCCGTCAAAGGTGCTGTCCGGGTGGGAAGCATTAAACGCCAGCACCTGCCGAAGCTCTGCGAGCGCATCGCGATGTCGTCCTTCCAAGGCCCACTCGGCTCTTCCGACCAGCGCAAAGACGCGGATCCCCTCCGCATGTGCACGATTGATCAGCTCCGTATAGGTTGCCGGTTGATCCGGCAGCGTTCTGCTTGTTCCAATAAACAACAGGTTGATGTTCTGGTCCTTCAAAAACTCCAGCAAAGACGTAATTTTTTGTGAGTTGGAAGCCGCATCATAGAAATCCCATGCCCAAATGGCTTTGGTTGATCTTGCCTCTGCTTGGGCCGGAGTGGTGACTCCCATAATTCCCGCCAAACAGATTGCCAACAACAGCAAGATTGCCTTGTTCTTCACTCGTTCCTCTACACTCCATTCCTTCTCTGATTTCCCTGTGATGCGATCCTCAAATGTCCGTACTTCTTCCAGGGCGAATTGATTCAGAATGAGATTAACATAAAACGGAGGAGCGCAAATGATCTGTTTGGCCTATTGTAGAGGGATTCCAGCCCTGATTATTCGACATTATTCAGCGTGAACCCAAACTTCAAGCAAGCTGTTCCACGTATTGATCTCGTTACCTTGCCCCACATATCGGATAAATTTTGCCGGCGTCGGCGTAAACTCAAACGTCTCCAGCTCCGTTTGTTTCTTGCTGGCCATCCCCGTTAGAACGGGTTCGAAATGCACGCCATCCACGGAGACCTCCAGATCAAAATAGTTCGAACGGGTGTGACCGTTATAAAACCACAGGCTCACCCCATCTACCGTCGTGACCTCATCCAGCTCTATCTGTAAATATTGGCCTTTCCCATCCGCCGACCAACGGGTGTCCGGATCACGATCCAGCGTGTTGCTCGGCACATTGCCGTCATCTGCGCTGGCCGATACTTTGGCAATTGCGGCTAAAGGTCCCTCCGGCTCAGGGATAGGTTCCAGCACCTCAAAGGTCTGGCGCGCTTCAACAATCACGCCTTGGAGCTGGCAGCTGGCAATGATATCAACGACACCGGGCCGTTCAGCGTAAAATGTATTCCCTTCGATATAGCCCACCTGTTCGTCACTAACCCGGTACGTTACCGGGATATTCAACTCGGAAGTGTTCACGACTTCTCCATTATCGAGCGTCAGGAAAGATTGCAGACGTCCGGTCTTGCCTGCACTGATCGCATAACCGGCGGAACGCCAGCCCGGTACGCTTTTGTCCGGAGCAATCGTAATATTCTCCGGCAGCACCGGCGTCTTCGCCACGCTGAACTTCACCCGAACCGTTTGTGTCTTTCCACGCCGTGTAATCGTAATTACGCCAGTTCCGTCGGTCCCTTTGGGTTGATCGATCTTGAGACGGGCATCCTTAGAAGCCGCCTGTGCAGATAGGATTGGGGTTTCTGTCGTGCCAAAGGGCAGTACGTAATCATATTGCGTTCGCAAAAATTGCACGCCCGCTACGGCTTCCCCGTTGACGAGGATCGATTGGAGACCTAATGCCTGGAGATCCAACCGTTGCTTCGTTTGATCCTTGTACAAGCTTTGCGGGAATAGCCGCTCCCCTTGCCCAACGCCTTCAACCCAATCAAACGGCGAGGTATCGGCATCCGGGATCGAGCCAACGATATCGACCTTCACCCCGTTCACTTTCCCTCGGGTACCGATGATATACCCGTTGCCAAACTGCTCCGATTCGATAATGACCCCAGGTTTACTTGAATGGGCAGCGATGCCTTTCGTATTCCAAAATACGCTTTCGGTTGTCACTACGCCGTGCCGGTTCGTCGCGGACGAGCCGTAATCCCTTGTAATCGCGGATATCGCGTCCCCGTTCACCGTGAAATTATCAATCAAATTGGCCATGCTCAAATACATGTGGAAGTCCGTGAGGTAAAAAGAGTTCTCAGAATACGAATCGAGCAACACATTGCCATTTGCAGAGAAATTGGCATAGGTGAAGCTGTGTCTCGCCCCAACGGCACGGCTGTTCTTAATCAGGTTATCGTTTCCGATGAATTGGTACAGGTAGCCGTTCCCGTTGGCTCCCCGGTATTGTGGATACTGCATCGTGACGTTGTCGACGGTAATATTTTTTGTCCGGTCTAAAATAATGCCCTTCGATAAAATATGGTAGGTGGCATTCCCCGGCGGCTTGTACGTGCTAACATTGCGGATCCAACTGTTAGTCACTGCAATCATGTTGATCGCTTTGGCATTATCAGATTCGTACCCGGCGGTTCCTTCCACTTTGAAATCATCTTCCCCAAGCCCCGGCTTCGAGTTCTCAATGTTCGCGATCGAGAAGTCCTCCAGACCAACTTCCGTAATGGGGGCTTCCGTTTTGGTAATCGTAATGTCATCGCGAAGCTTCAGAGGGTATCGGGTAGGGATATCCAGGGTCAGGGTTCTGGCCTTGGGATCAACCGCCACGATCTGCCGATAAAATATCGGCTCCACCTTACCTAGACGGGAAGCCCATTTATTCTGCATCCCATGCTCCTTCAGGAAGCCTTCCGTCGTCTCAAAGGTGATCACGACAAAGTCATCTACTTGAAAGCCATCCGTACTTTCTACGGGCAACAGCACCGTAGGTTCGGACACCGTTTTGCGCAGCTTGGTCACCGTGCTGGTCCGTTTCCAATCTCCATTGCCAACCCGGATGATGTCCTTTTGTTTCATAAACTCCTGCGCATTGTAAATATGCGTCTGTTGCTGCCCGTCCCCCTTAAGCACCACCCCGCTGGAGTGGATATTCAGAGCATAATCCTTCCCTTCCTGCGGTGTCACAAGGTACGTCCCTTTGGGAAGGTAGACCACGCCTCCTCCGCGCGCCGCCGCATCATCAATTGCTTGTTGGATGGCGCGTGTGGAGTCTGTACGCCCCGTAGGGTCCGCGCGGTACGGAGATTTCGTTACATTAATGCCCCGGTGCTTGTTAACGGAAGGAATCGGCATCTCACCTCTCCGATAGCCTGCATAGGAGAAGTCATGCAAGAATTGCCCCTCTTCCGTCCGGTATCCCGGATACCACCCCTTGGGATAAAGCAGGCTTCTCCCATCACGACCAAGAGACGGACCTTGATTGGCTGTAGGATTCGCTTCTTCAGCTGACACCGAGACAGCACCTCCTCCCGGAACAGCGAATCCGGCGACAACGGCGAGGGCGAGCAGCAGAGCGGGCCATCTTTTGCGCATCACATCATCTTCCTCCTTTGTATATGGGATTCACCCCCGATTGTAGAGTGAGAAAGCTTGTTTATCGATGCTCAAAAACGCCACTCGCGTTGCCATTTTATCCAAATCCAACCATCATCTCGCAGATAATGCCGCGTTATATCGATCAAGGGACTGTTGTTGGATTTGAATCGCCCGGTCGATCCCCATGGCGTGGATTTGCTCCACGTAACCTTCAAACGCATCCAGCGGCTCCATCCCATAGATGATCTTAAGCGACATCTCATCCACGAGGCGGTTCACGTCCTGCATAATGACCGAAAACTCCGTACTCTCCTCCTCGGTCTTCGGCAGTACCGGCAAGATGTGCAGCGCAGCGTCCGTGTCGGACCACAGCCGGGCAGCCTCCTGCTGCTCTGGCAACGCATAATACTGCTCCATATACCGTACATCTTGCACGAACGGACCAAAATAACTAGCCCGTGTATACATCGCCAGCGCTTGTGATGGAGCCCACTGGTTCGGATTGTTTAAAATGAGGTCGGTATAAGCTGGATAACCGTCCTTCATTTCATAGCTAACCCCTTCGATCCCAAAGTTGAACAGCATATGCCCCTCAGGGCTGTAACCATAATCCAGCATCCGGGCCGATTCCTCCACATGCTGATTGCTTGTTGAGATCGCAACACTGCCGCTGACTCCCGCGACCGGAGCAAGTTGACCAAATTTCGGACGATCCCCCTTTTTCAGTACCGGATAAGACGTCGGCGCCAGTTCGACCTTCGGGTCCCGGGCTCGCATCACCGGCAACCAAGTCCCGATTCCCGCCCCGGCGTTCCAGATGCCGGCGCCGCTGCGCCCGAGAATCATGCTTGTATCCTGGGTTTCCGAGTCCACTGCAGCAAGGTTGGGATCGATAAGCCCTTCCTGATACCAGTCGCGGAACAGTGCAAGAAACGCCTTGTACTCCGGCTCGATGGCGCCAAATTTGACCTTCCCCTGCTCCTGGTAGAAGTTTTTCTTAATCCCAAAAGCGCCAACGAATCCACCGCCTTCGATACCAAACAACGGATTGGGTACGCCAAGGAAGGTGAGCGGAGCCTCTGCTCCCTTCCGTTCTTTGAACGCCTTCAGCACATCATGCCATTCCTCGATTGTCTCCGGAATCTCAAGCCCAAGGTCATCCAGCCAATCCTTGCGGATGATCGGGCCTTGGTAAGTGCGAAGCCGCGGTTCACCCTGAATAAAAGGGAAAGCGTAGTAACTGCCGTTTGCAGTACGAACTTGGAGATCAATTTCGGGATGGGCTTGGAGATACTTTTTCAAATTCGGGGCATTTTGGTCCAGGATATCGTTAAGCCTCAGAATATAACCATCGTTCATTGCCTTCTCCGGGCCGCCCGGATAATTGATCCATTCATATTCGATCAAATCCGGCAGTTCTCCGGAAGCAAGCAGGACGCTGATTGCCTCCTTCCCTTGATTGGCTGGAGGCTGAATGAAATTAAGCTGGACTCCGGTTCTCCGTTGCCATTCTTGAAAGAAGGGAACTTCGCTGAACTTAGATTTGATACTGGCTGCATTTCCGTTGAGCTCAGCCCAATAGGTCAGCGTCACCTGTTCCTTCGCTTCTTTCCCGACCGATTGTTGTATCTCCTGTGGACTCTCCGCCGAAGCAGCGGATGACCCGTGGAAAGGCCTCACACTGGAATCACAAGAGCTCAACAAGACAAACAACGCCAGGATCACCACCATCGCGAGTCCTCGGTTTGCATAAGGCTGAACCTGATCTCGATTCCGACTCATACCGTAACCTCCTTCCCATTCATGCCGCTGATCTCTTTATATCTGCCTGGCGTGATGCCTTCATACTTCTTAAACACCCGAATAAACGTAGCGGCATCGTTATACCCCACTACTTTGGACAGCTCGCTGATCGATTCCGATTGCGCTCGCATGAGCTCCTTCGCCTTCTCAATTCGACATCGGTGGATGCTGTCCAGCAAGCCTTCTCCCGTCTGATTCTTGTAAAGCTTGGAGAGGTAACTGCCTTTCATCCCAAAATGATCACCAATCGCATTGACATTTAAGTTGGCGTCGTTATATCGTTCCGCGATATACGCCGACACTTTCTCGATCAGGTTGCGGAGCGAGTCCTCCCGTTCTCTTAACAGATGGCTTGCACGTTTGTCGGCGGCAAAGGTGCAGACCTCATGCAGCAAGCTTTGCAGAGCGCTTTGCATTTCCTGTACGGTATCACAGGCCAGCACCTCATCGATCCATAGCGGATAATCGGCCAGCCGGCAATCATCCTCATGTCCGCCAAGTTCATGGATGACCTTGATCATCGTACTTACCAAATTAAACATGAGGCATTTAGCCACGTTCAGCGACATCACCGGCTTCTCCAAATTCCGCTTCATGATCTCATTCATGTAATGACCGGCCTGTTCGGCATCCCCGGCTTTGATGAAGTTAATCAGCTGCTGCTCGGTCTGCAGCGGATAGTCATACCCATACAACCCACCTGTCGTCTCTTGCTGGATTTCCCCGTAAGCAATGATCCCTTTCTTCCCCAAAACCATCTTGTATTCCATCGCATCCACTGCTTCTTGATACGCCTCATGAATGCCAATCCAGGATGGATGGCGACCGCTGAACGAAATCGTCAGCTCCATCTCGTAACGCTCCAAGAATCGCTGAGCTTCCGCCGCAATCGCTCTCAAATCCTCGCTCCATGTCACGGAATCCGCCTGCAAATTCACCAGGCATACGATCATCTCGTCGACCTCGGCAACATAGCCCACATGTCCTCGCGTGGCAACCAGTTCCTCGACCACATTGGAGATGATCAGCTGAATCAGTTTGCTCCGTTCGCTTAATCCCACGCCAGGCAACTTGTCATAGAGCCGATCTTCATTTTCGATCACAAATAAAATAACGGCAAAATCCCGCGAATACAGCGGCATCTGAAAGGAACGGAACGATTCCTCATAAGGAACAAGCGGGTCGGTCTTCCCCTTCAGCAGTCGATAGATCAAATTCGAACGAAGCACCTGCTGATGCTTCTGGAGTTGCTGGGCAATCTCATTCTTCTCGCTCCGGGCCCGCTGGATCATGTGCTGGATAAACCGGAGCTCATTCGGTTCTCCAGGTACAGACTGCGACGTTTTGTCCTTCAACGACTCCACCAGCTGTTGGATAGGAGAATAATTACGGCGCATAAAAAACCACGTCAACACGCTGGCACCGACCAAGCTGACCAGGATGCTGATATACGTGAAATTGCGGACGTTCACGGCTTTTTCCCAATACAACCCGCTTGGGATGATCAACGCATATTTAAGATCCGATACCGCCGAATCCATATAGAACAGCTCCGATTCTCCGACCTTCGCCTGATCCAGCCTTACGCGGTTGCCCTCCATAAAGGGAAGCAGCTCCTCGGCAGGGTCCCGATTGGTCATCAGCACTTCGTCATTCTGATTGAGGATCATTAGCAGACCATCACTGAAGCCGGAGATCCCCTCAAGTGCCTGCTGGAATCGGCTCGTATCCGTCATCACCACAACGGTCCCGGTCTCTTGCCCATTTAGATCAGCAGGCAGCTGCGTGACATAAGCGATCGAGGATTCCGCAGGCCCCGCATTGAGGTGAGGGAGCACCATAAAGCGCTTTGTATCCGCTTCCAAAACTGACCGTTTCCATGTCTCCAAACTAAGGTCTCCGGTTTCGTGAATCGTATGAAAGGCGGTAGGGATATCCCGAATATTCCCCGCCCGGAGAACCGCATCCCCTTTTTTCCAGACTACGTAAAATTCATCGATCGTGGCGTACGACGTCTTGAACAGGCGGAACTCCTTGACAAGCTGATATGCGGTGTAAGGCGCTTCGGCGTCAGATTGGCTTGAGTACATCAAAGTTTGCAAGTTCGGACTCCAGGTCATCTCCATGTTGAGCCGCTTCATCAAATCGATTTGCGTATCGATCGTGTAGCGCATTTGCTTCAGCAATGAATCATTCGCCCGATGAATTTCGCTCTTTAATGCCGTATTGGCCTGAGCGTAAATGATGAGGCTGAACAGAATCGGCACAAACAACACTGCACTGTACGAAACGAGCCAGGTTACGATCACGCTTTCCCGTTTCCGCCACAAAGATTGAATGTTCAACATCCGTTCCTCCCCCGTATCCTTCTGGTTTGTAAATAAGCAGGTAACTGGGTTAATCGGTTCGTTAGTACGTTGGTACGTTGGCTTTATGCGTTTGTCAGTATGTCAGATCAAGACCTAATTATAACGTGTTTCCCCGGCCCAAGCCTATAGATAAAAAGTTCAATTCGATTGATAATTCTGCTTACAGGCCGTTCTGCAACCTATCCAATGCCAATAGCCCGAGGGACTTAGTCGTCCTTCGGGCTGATTATAATCGAGTTCAAGTTCTTAGAAAATTCGCCGCCTCCAACCTTGGAGCTTCGCCAAAGCTTCAACGAAGTAATAATCTCCATAGATCAGCGACACGTTCACGTTCTGATTCGCTGGCTTATGACCCGTGCCTTGAAGCAGGATCGCCTCATGCTTCGGCTCGTCCCAAGTAGCATAATTCGCCGCGAGGGAGCTTAAGATCCGCTCAGCTGCAGAGCGGTACGGTCGGCCAGTGGGTTCATCCAGCTGGTCGGCAAGCTCCAGCAATCCGGAGGCAGCGATCGCTCCGGCCGAGGTGTCCCGAGGAATTTCTTCCTCTCCGCCTTCGCGCACGGCCCGGAAGTCCCACGGAGGGACATTGTCCTCAGGCAAGCTGGCGATAAAGAAATTCGCCACCCGCTGGGCTGCACTTAAGTACACGGCATCATTCGTATGACGGTACGTATTCGTCAAGCCGTATAGCGCCCAGGCGTTCCCCCGGCTCCAAGCCGAGTCAGGACCCGCACCTTGCCCGCCTAATGCCCCCACACGTTCACCTGTTTCAGGATCAAACACCACGATGTGATGGGTCGACCCGTCCGCCCGTACGAATTGCTTCACAACCATATCTGCATGAGCCTTGGCGATATGCGCAAACCGCGGGTCGCCGCTTTCCTCAGAAGCCCAGAAGAGCAGTGAGATGTTCATCATCGTATCGATGATTGACCAGCCGGTCTTTTCGATGCCGTTCCAGGCCCTAAGATAGCCGCCCTTTGGGTTGAAACGACCGGTTAGGAAGTTTGCCGCGAACAAGCCTCGCCGCAAGGCGTCTTTGTCGCCGGTCAGTTTATACTTAAAAACCGCTGTCGGCAAAAAATGAAACCCAACATCATGATCAAAAGCATTCTCCTGCTGGAACAGCGCAAACAACCGCTCATCCCAAGACCAGGCCGCCTCCCGCCAACCTTCATCTCCTGTCATGTCGTACATCAGCCAAAGCATTCCCGGCCAGAATCCGGAGGTCCACCAGTCCAGCTTCGTATCATCATAAATCCCGTTTTGTCCTGCAACATGCGGAGCCTTGGTCCCCAAGGAATCCCTCATCTGCGACACCTTGGACTCCAACCGCGGCCAGATCTCCTGACCGATCGTATTTAAGGTCGTTGTCATGCTTCTCCTCCTCTACCTGTACTCGTGGATATCCCCTTCATCCATTACCCCTTCAAGGATCCGACCATAACACCTTTCACGAAATATCGTTGTAAAAAAGGATACACGCACATGATCGGAAACGTAGCCACAATGATCGTGGCATATTTAATCGTCTCCCCGATCTGGAACCGATCTCCAGCGGAGGCACCAATCGACATACTGTCCGTCGAGTTCGAGATCAGGATTTCACGGAGTACGAGCTGCAAAGGGAACAGCTCCCGGCTTCGAATGAATACCGAGGCGTAGAACCAACCGTTCCATTTATCTACAGCATAATACAAGATCATTACAGCAATCACGGGCATTGAGAGCGGGATGATGATTCGGAACAAAATCGTAAAATGGTTCGCTCCATCAATCTTGGCCGACTCCTCTAAACTGTCCGGGATGCCCATAAACGACGTCCGCATAATAATCAAATTAAACGTGCTGACAGCAAACGGGATAATCGTGGACCATAACGAGTCCAACAGACCTACGCCCTTGACGATCAGGTACATCGGAATTAAGCCGCCGCCGAAAAACATGGTGAACACGATGATGAACATAAAGACTTTGTTCCACATCACGTTTTTGCGGGACAAGACGTAAGCGCCCAGGGCGGTCATAAAAATATTCACGGTCACCCCAAACACGACGATAAACAACGTATTGCGAAACCCGATCCCGATACCTGGGTTGGCGAGCACAGCCCGATAAGCTTCCAGACTAAAACCGATCGGTTTCCAGAGGAACCCTTTATAGGCCAACAGGCGTGCTGGATCACTCAGCGAAGCTAACAGAACATAGACCAACGGATACAAAGTCGCGATCACGAGCAAAATGAGCAGCGTATAATTCACTACATTAAATAATCGATCCAGCCAACCGCTTTCCGTCTTCATCGCTTCCACCTCACCATAAGCTGTTTTCATTCACTTTGCGGCTGATGTAGTTCGCGGAGATGAGCAGCGCGAGATTGATCACCGAGTTAAATAATCCTACGGCCGAGCTGTAGCTCCAGCCAAATTCCAATAGCCCTTTGCGGTACACAAATGTGGAAATAACATCCGCCGTTTCGTAGGTAATCGGATTGTAGAGCAAAATGATTTTTTCAAAACCTACATTCAACAAGTTTCCGATCCGCAAAATAAACATGATGGTGATGACAGGCACCAGACCGGGCAAGGTGATGTAGAACATTTGCTTCAGCCGGCTCGCCCCGTCGATTCGCGCGGCTTCGTACTGCTCAAGATCGATACTCATCAACGCGGCAATATAGATAATCGATTCCCAACCGATCCGTTGCCAGATTTCCGACAGCACGTAGATCGGCCGGAACAGCTCTGGCTTTTGCAGCATCGCTTGACCATCGTATCCAAACAGCATGAACAGCCGGTTGATCAGTCCATCCGCATTCGTAAAGTCCGTAATTATCCCGCAGATGACAACTAAAGAGATAAAATACGGCATGTACGTAATGGTCTGCACGACCCGTTTGAAGTAGCGGCGGCGCACTTCATTGATCAATAAGGCCAGGATGATCGGTGCGGGAAATTCGAAGATTAACGTATATAAGCTGATGAGAACGGTATTTTTAAGCACTCGCAAGAAATAGTAGCTTCCGAAGAACTCTTCAAAATGCTTTAGACCTACCCAGTCGCTCCCCAAGATCCCCTTCACCGGGGTAAAATCCTTAAAGGCGATAATCGCGCCATACATCGGACCATAATGAAAAATCACGTAGTAGGCGATGACGGGAATCATCATGAGATACAAGTATTTGTTTAACCGAAAATCCCGGATGAACCGGCGTTTGAAGGACACGGGTTTATTCATGGGCTTTAGGGGTTCACCTCATTTCAAGTCGGGAGGGCAGATCCGCCCTCCCGCATGCTTCTTATCGGTTGTTGTAACGCTCCAGCGCTGCAGTTTGGATCTCGATTGCACGGTCCAGGCGAAGCGACTTCATTTTTTCTACATAACTTTCAAATTGGTCTGCGGATTCTTCCCCTAAAATGATCTTGATCGTCATCTCATCCACCAGCGTGTTAATGTCGTTCATAATCGTAGCGTATTCCGAGCTTTCCTCCGGCGTTGGCGTAATCGGCGGCAATTGGTATTTCGCGACATCGGTGTTCTTCCAGATTTCAATCGCATCCCGCTGGGTTTGCAAGGCGAAGAATTGCTCCGCATACCGTTTGTCTTGGACAAACGGTCCGTTGTAGCTGCCGCGGGCATGTAACGAGATCGCTTGCGCAGGTGCGAGCTTCTCTGGATTATTCATGAGCAAGTCGGTGTATTTCGGATATCCATCCACCATTTCGTAGCTGACGCCTTCTTCGCCAAAGTTAAAGAACATATGGCCTTCCTCGCTGTAGCCGTAATCCAGCATCCGCACCGCCAACTCCGGATCCTTGGCCGTTGTCGTGATGGCGACGGTGCCTTCAGAGGAGTACGGTTGGTTGCGCTGTCCGAATTTAGGCTTCTCGCCTTTGTTCAGCACCGGATATGGGGCTGCCACAAGCACGGCTTTCGGATCGTTGGCTTCAATCAGCGGCTGCCATTTCCCCATCCCGCCGCCGGCGTTGCCAATCGTTGCCCCCGTGGCGCCGGAGGCCAGGTTGCTGTCGAGCGCTTTCCCATCCACCGTCGCAATATTTTTATCGAGCAATCCTTCCTTATACCAAGACTGGAACAATCTTAAATACTCTTTAAATCCGGGCTCTGCAGGGCCAAATTTGACTTTGCCGTCCTCCTGGTAAAAGCCTTGCGTTACCCCGTAGGCACCTAGAAACGCCCCGTTGTAGGATTCATTAAAGAAGCGTGGCTTGCTGACCAGCGAGAGCGGAGCGGCAGCCCCCTTCTTCTCTTTAAACGCACGAAGCGTGGTCGTCCATTCGTCGATCGTTTCCGGCACCGGCAGGCCCAGTTCATCCAGCCAATCCTTACGGATCATCGGGCCTTGGAAGACCTGCAGGTACTCATCGCCCCGAATAAACGGGAAGACGTAATAGCTGCCGCTGTCGGTTTTCACCATCTTATCGATCTCGGGATGCTCCGCTAAATACTTCTTCAGATTAGGCGCGTACTTGTCGATCAGATCATTCAGGCGCAAAATATACCCGTCACTGATTGCTTTCTCCGGTCCGCCGGGAAAACTCATAAAGTTGTACTCGATCATATCCGGCAAATCACCCGAGGCCAGCATGACGTTCAACGCCTCGCGGGCTTGACCTGCCGGCGGTGCGGTAAATTCGAGCGAAACCCCCGTTTTCTCTTGCCACTTCTGGAAGAACGGGACATCGTTATGGGAATTCACGATCCCGATCAGGTTCCCGGTCAAATCCCCCCAATACGTTAGCTTCTTATCGGTTTGGATCGGATACGTTGTCGCAGTTTCGGTGACTGGATTGTTGCCGCCGGTATCTGCTCCCCCTTCATTCGATTTCGCGCTGTTCGTCTGCCCCCCGTTTGAGCATGCCAGCAGCATGGTGCCAAGCAAGCCGATAGCTAGGCCAGTGGAGACCCAGCGGGCTAAGGATTTTGTCTTCATATACCTTTCCCCTCCATGATTTGTGATGGGAGTGAACCCATCCTCAGCATACGAACGATTCGAAGAGCAGCCTATGGGCAAAACCTCCAATGGCATGTTGATTTCATTTGAGGCGGATTGATGATTTATGTAATGAGGTTGATGATCTATTCCAGCGGTCGAGTCAAATTAATCTCCACCTTTGTTTTCTCTCCTTTACATCAAAGTAAGGATAGGATAAACTGTGCACAAATTATGCAGTCGTACGCACTATTTTGATAGGTACTACCCGAAACTTATGGGAATGGCGGATTATCAGCAGGTTCTTCCCAATATGGCTCCCGAGGCTTTTCAAATTAATAAACAGATCGAACAACGGCTGCGAGAAGATCCGCAAGTCTACGAGAATTTCAAGAACTTCCCGGCGCTCTATCAACGAGTTCGGATCGATACGATCCAGAGCGTCCTCCAACAGCCGGAACTTTTTCAGCGCAGGCTGGATAAATTTATCGCCTGCACGAAAGCAAATCAAATGTACGGCCAATGGCATGATGGCGGACGATTGCTGGAGGTTTAGATACTTCAATCGCGCAGTAATCACTCTGTGGTAACCAGAACCATCTCTTGAGCTTGGGAGGTGTGATCACTGCCTAAGGCTTGAACTACGATACGGTCGTGCATGCTACGGCTGCCAAAGTTCCACGTGAATGACCATCCATCGCTTCCATCGAGGTCATAACCGAGGAGTTGCCGTTCTCCCCACGTTTCCGTCCCTGTAGGAACAACCCAAAACAATACGGTTTCGGTATTTAAGGCTTTCACCTGAAGGGTCATCGACTTCATACCGTCGCGAACAACCCACCAGCCTTCGTTATGCGGCAAATCCACGGTAACTTCAACAATTTGAGCTCGTTTATCCTGGGCTTGAGGTTCTTGGGGTTCAGCGGAATAGCTGCATGCCGATAATATCAAGGACATGAATAAAAAGAAGCCAACAAGATGTAATTTCCTCATCCTAACCTCCCCTACTAAAACGACTTATACTATTATTGCGCATTCGAAAAATGACGAGAAGTGTTCCGGTACGTTGTCGGGGATATCCCCTTCTTGGACGTAAACTGTCTAATGAAATAGGTATCGTATTCAAACCCCGTCGCACGTGCAATGTCGTTCAGATTCATATCGGTATGGGTTAGAAGTTCGCAGGCGACTTTCAAACGATACGAGAGCAAGTAACCCATCGCGGTTGAACCACATCTTGCTTGGAACAACTTGTTTAAGCTGACCCGGTTCAAGTGCGCAGCTTGAGTGAGATCCCCTAAGGTGATTTTGCGGGAATAGTTGGCATGAATGAACTCTAGCACTTGATCCACCGGGGAAGGCTCCCGAATTTGATTCAACTCCTCTAACAAGCCCAGAATCTGAATCAGATACTTCTTAATCCGACAGGCCCAGCGTTCATCGCTCTGTGCCATCACTTCCATCCCCAGGACAAAAAACCATTCAAAGATATGCGGATAAGCTTGACTCGTCATTCGGGGAATGATCGGATACGGTTCCACGCGTTGAAAAAACGATCGCCCGGTTTGGATACTTGGTGCTGACGGAAATAGGTCCTCCGTTTCAGCCACCCTAACGCTCCTCAAAAATTCAGGGTGAAAATGAAACGATTGGGCAGCTATACCTTGCATCTCGGTAATCTTCCAATCATCGCTTTCAACCAAACAGAGAATTGCTGGAGCTTCGATGGTAATCGGGTGATCGTTCAGGGTGCCTTGAAGGCTTCCAGAGGTAATCAAGACCAGGGAACGGCGCTCAGGATAAGGCAGCCGAGTGACCTCCTCCATCGGAACAAACTCAATGTTGACAATGCGGTTCTTATAGCGGTCTAGTAGCGGCATGGGCTTCACCTATCAAATCGTATAGTCAGATCCTTCATTTATGTCAGTGTATCATATCTACCCGAGGGATATAATGAGCGATATAGCAAGAGAAGGAGGGAAACGCAATGGCACCTATGCCGTATCGCATTCATGTTCCCGAAGAAGTTTTGGACGATCTGAACCATAGACTTCAGCATATCCGCTGGCCCGATCAGCCCGAACATACCGATTGGGAACGAGGAACCGAACTAAAGTATTTGCAATCGCTAGCTACTTATTGGAGAGATCAATTTGATTGGCGAGCCCAAGAAGCTAGATTAAACCGCTTCTCTCATTTCCGTAGCCGTATCGACGGGATCGATATCCACTTTGTGTATGAACGCGGGAAAGGCCCTAATCCCCTGCCATTGATCCTGACTCATGGATGGCCTGACAGCTTCCTTCGTTATGAAAAAGTCATCCCGCTCCTTACCGATCCGGCAAGTTACGGGGGCCGTGCGGAGGATGCTTTTGATGTGATTGTCCCATCCGTTCCCGGGTTTGGGTTCTCTAGCCGTCCTTCGCATCCGGGCACGAACAACGCCCAGGTTGCAGAGCTTTGGGCCAAGCTGATGACGGAGGAGCTAGGTTATAAGAAATTCGCTGCCGCTGGTGGGGACATCGGCTCTGGGGTAACACGGTATCTGGCCGCAAATCATCCAGAGCTGTTATACGGTATCCATCTCACGGACATCGGGATCATCCGGTCGCTCATGAACGCCTCAGGAGAGGAGCTCTCAGCTGAAGAACGGGAATATCAACAAGCTGCTTTGGCTTGGGTCGCTCAAGAAGGGGGCTATATGTCCATTCAATCTACTCGTCCCCAAACCTTAGCTTATGGGCTTTCCGATTCACCTGTTGGATTGGCCAGTTGGATTTTGGAGAAGCTGCGCGCCTGGAGTGATTGCAACGGGGATCTTGATCAAAAATACACCAAAGACGAGTTGCTCACCCATATTATGATTTATTGGGTAACGAACACGGCCGGCTCCTCAGCCCATATGTATTATGAAAATGCGCATACCCTTCCGCCTCTCGGATACATCGAGGTTCCAACTGCTCTCGCGTTGTTTAAAAAGGACATTTTGCCTCCGCCTAAGGCATGGGCTAAACAAAACCTAAATATCACGCGTTGGACAACCCTCCCCCGCGGCGGTCATTTTACCGCCATGGAGGAGCCGGAGCTGATGGCCAAAGACCTTTGGGCGTTCTTCCGATCATTTCGAGCGTCCCATCAAACAGCAAAAGGCTAACCGCAGAGGCGGTTAGCCTTTCAACTTGCTATAGCATTATTTTTTATGATTGGATTGTAAAATATCATCCATCAGCTTCATAACCCTGCGAACTTCAGCATTCTTCACGATGGGCTCAGCGCCTTCGCGTACAACTTCATAGAAGTTCTGATAGAACGGTACGAAATCCGCTCTAGGCTCAGGGAAATCCAATTTCTCCGTAGCTTCCTCCGAAGGAGGCGCCATCGTCTTCGTGAGTCCTACGCCCGCTTGGATCGGGGTTGGAGCTGCCACATCCTCACGGCCGGTAGCTGCGATGATCTCGCCGGACAGATCCCAATCGTTAATCTTCGCTGTCCCTTCAAGGCCCTTCACATACCAACGCGGAAGCTTGGTATAGTTGGTGGTGCCGACTTCGACCAACGCCTTGACACCATTCTCAAAGGTAATGTAGCAGATGAATCCGTCATCAACTTCATCCCCTAAGATGTAGCTTAAATCCGAAAATACGCTTTGAACCGGGCTGTCGACCAGCCACAGCAGTTGGTCCAACAGATGAACGCCCCAGTCCAGGAGCATCCCGCCGCCGTGCTTCTTCAAATGACGCCAGTCGCCTGGAATGCCGTTCGCCCCTTGAACGCGGGATTCGATTTGAAAAATCTCCCCAATCGTTCGGTTCTGATACAACTGGCGAATGATAAGGAAATCCGGGTCCCATCGCCGATTTTGGTGAACCATAAAGACCTTGCCCGTCTCTTCCGCCACCGCCAAAATCTCATCCAGCTCTTCGGTATTCATTGCTACCGGCTTTTCGCAAACCACATGTTTACCAGCTCGCATCGAGCGGATCGCGATTTCCTTGTGCGAATCATTGGGTGTCGCGATTAAGACGGCTTCGATGTTGTTATCAGTTAATACTTCCTCCGAGCTGCCATAAATATGCAGGCCTTTGCTCTTGGAGATTTGCTGTCTTTCTCCGGAAATATCGTAGGTTCCCACGACATGAAAGCGAGAGCTTTCTGCCGGAATGAGGCTGTGGGCATGATAAGAGCCCATCCCGCCATAGCCGATGACGGCAAAATTGATCTTCGACATCTTGCTTGCTCCTTTACGCCCACCACATGGCAGAAGGCTGCTCATGGATCATGATGGATTTCAAGTTCGTAATGGCACGTGTGAGGCCTTCATCCACTGACATAATTGGGTCTTCATGCTCGATGCTGAGCACATAATCGTAACCATATACGCGCAAAGCGGAGATGATATCCGACCATACCTTCAAGTCATGACCGCAGCCCACCGAACGGAACGTCCAAGCCCGTGTCTTCACATTGCCATAAGGCTGCATGTCCGTTAACCCGTACATGTTGATGTTATCTTGATCCAGATACGTATCCTTCGCATGGAAGTGATGAATTGCACCAGCTTCGCCAAGGATCTTCACCGCAGCAACTGGATCAATCCCTTGCCACCACAAATGGCTTGGGTCCAGGTTACAACCGATCGCTTTACCGGTCGCTTCACGCAATTTCAGCATGGTGTACGGCGTATGAGCCAAGAAGCCGCCATGGAGCTCGATCCCGATTTTCACGCCAGCCGCTTCCGCTTCTGCGTTGATCTCCTTCCAATACGGAATCAGCTTCTGTTCCCATTGGTAATTGTAGTTATCGTCGTATTCGGTTGGCCAAGGCAAGACCGGCCAGTTCACTTGGGTATCCCCGGGTTTCCCGCCGGAAACGCCGGAGAATCCGTTGACGACCGGAACGTTCAACAAGCTGGCCAGCTTAATCGTTTTGCGCAGCAAAGTGTCTGCTTCGGCAGCTACTTCCGGGATCGGGGAGATCGGATTGTTGTGACAGCTGAGCGCAGAGATTTCGAGGCCTTTGTCCGCTAATTTGGCAAGATATTCTTTACGCTCATCGCTGCTTGCCAGCAATTTGTCGATATCTAAATGAGCGTTGCCTGGATAACCGCCGGTTCCGATTTCAACCGTCTGCAATCCTTTTTTGGCTACTTCTTCAATCATCTCTTCAAAGCTTAAATGATTAAACAAAGGTGTAAATACACCGAGTTTCATTGCTCTCACTCCTACTGGTTTACCTTATTTTTCGCGTGCTTCATAGTGTCCGTATACAGGGTACAGGTTCTGGGTAGGTGCGCACCAGCGGATCCCGTTCTTAATGACCTTCTGCACTTTTTCGTTATAGTAGCTTGGATACGTTTCATGGCCAGGTTGGAAGTAGAAGATCTTCCCGTTCCCCCGCCGGAACGTACAGCCGCTGCGGAACACTTCGCCTCCCGGGAACCAGCTCACAAAAATCAATTCGTCCGGTGCCGGAATATCAAAATGTTCCCCGTACATCTCTTCCTTCTCCAATTCGATAAAATCACCGATGCCTTCAGCAATCGGGTGGCTCGGGTTCACGTTCCAAATGCGGCTATGCTTCCCGTCTTCGCGCCATTTCAGGTCACAAGAGGTTCCCATCAGTCTTTTGAAAATTTTGGAAAAATGCCCCGAATGCAGCACAACCAGCCCCATACCTTCCAGCACCCGTTTATGCACGCGTTCCACGATTTCATCCTGGACTTCATCATGGGCCATATGCCCCCACCAGATCAGGACGTCCGTATCTTCTAGCACTTCTTCCGTCAGGCCGTGCTCTGGTTCGTCCAACGTTGCCGTATTGACTTTGAATTGATCCTCACGCAGAAACTTGGCGATTTGCCCGTGAATCCCTTCCGGATATACTTCTTGAACGACTTGGTTGGTCTTCTCATGCCGATACTCGTTCCACACGGTGACTTGAATCATGAATATCGCTCCTTGATTTTAGAGGTAAACCGGCTCGCCGGTCTTCGAGGATTTGTAGATCGCTTCAAGGATTTCCGTAACTACCAAAGCTTCTTCCGGTTTCACGACTGGCTCGGTATCATTAAGGATTGCCTGAATCCAGGATTGGGCTTCAAGCACTTCTGGTCTTTCCCCTGCTCCGTCGTAGAAGGCTACGCCGCCGGTCTGCAGCTCGATCTTCTTCTCATACAACAAGCTGTGGTCTTCCCCGTTGATCGTCAGGCCATTGTTCATATCGGCGCCCGCTTTCGTACCGCACAGCGTCGTTTTCGCTTCCTTCACGTCCAGGCTGTTTAACGCCCAGCTGGATTCCAGGAAGATGGTGGCCCCGTTTTCCATCACGACAAAACCAAATGCAGAGTCTTCTACAGTGAATTTTTCCGGATCCCAAGGTCCCCATGCATTGGCTGCATTTTTCGTTTGGGACAATTTATGATACGTTTTCCCTACCACGTACTTCGGCTTGTAGTTGTTCATCATCCAGAGCGTCAGGTCTAAGGCATGGGTACCGATGTCGATCAACGGACCTCCGCCTTGCGCCTCCTCATCCAGGAATACGCCCCAAGTAGGTACCGCGCGACGACGAATCGCATGAGCTTTAGCAAAATAAATTTCACCCAATCCGCCCTCTTCACATACTTGATGCAGATATCTCGAATCCGTCCGGAACCGGTTCTGATAACCGATCGTTAATTTTTTGCCGGTACGTTTCGACGCTTCGATCATGCTTCTAGCTTCTTCCGCTGTCTTCGCCATCGGTTTCTCACACATTACATGGCAACCGGCTTCCATCGCTGCAATCGAAATCACCGCATGCGAGGAGTTCGGCGTACATACGTGAACAACATCCAAATCCGTGTTCGCTAACATCGTTTCATAGTTATCAAAAACCTGCGCATCCGCAGTACCAAATTTCTTCTTCGCTTCCTCCGCACGTTCTACGACAATATCGCAGAAGGCTACCATTTCTACTTCTTTGACCTCGGAAAGTGCTGGCATATGCTTGCCGTTTGCAATCCCGCCGCATCCGATAATACCAACTTTTAGTTTCATCTTATCCCTCCTGAAAGCGTTTCTATTGTCGAATTCATTATAGCCAAATTTATAACTGCTTTCTTCCCAATTTCCTCGCATGATACTCCCGAATATTGCCCTCCGGTTCAAAAAACAAACAAGGGCTTCTACCGAGAATAAACTCGTAAAAGCCCTTGATCTTTAAGACTCTATTAGATTTTTGCGATACTGCAGCGGCGATTGTCCAACCTCATCTTTAAACACATGATGGAACGTTTTGACGCTGGCGAAGCCGGCTTTATCGGCGACTTCCGCCATAGGGATATTTTCGTTGGCCAAAATAAACTTTGCTTGATTGATCCGATACTCCGTCAGGAACTGCATGAACGTCTGCCCAGTATTCGCCTTAAAGAATCGAGTGAAATAGTACGGACTAAAGCCCACGAATTTCGCCACGTCTTCTAGGGTAATCACTTCCCGATAACGATTTTCCACATATTCAAAGACTTGATTCAGCAAATCCAAGGTTTCTTTGTGCTGAATGGTGGATCGCTTGCTGGGCAAGTTTGAGGTTTGGTGTCTTGGCAAGTGCAAATAGAACTCGCCGATTAATTGGTACAGATACCCGAGGGTCAAATAATTCATGCCCATCGGTTTCGTCTGTTCGACTTCATATAAATGAATTAACAGCTCCGTCGCCTTCTGGGCTAACCCCTGCGGCCAGTTGCGGCTAAGCGGCTCGCCAGTCTCGAAGAGATTTAATAAGGAGTCCTCCGATATCCGCAGGATTCGCTCATCAAACAGCTTCAAATTAAACTGATAGACATACCGTTCACTCTCAGGCGAAGCCAAGAAATAATGGGCCTCCCCGCTAGGAAAAATGAAGATTTCCCCTTCCTCCAGCTGAACGATCTCTTCCCGAACGCCGATGTTCACCTTGCCTTTTCGGGAATAGATGATTTCAATTTCTTTATGCCAATGCGGATAGACAATCGTCATTCCGTCATTTTGGAACGTTCGAAACAAGAGGGAATCCTGAAACTCCGGGATTTCCAAGTACTCGCTCATAAACCTGATGACTCCCTGTACGTTGGATTTTGTCGTGTTCAGTTTGATTATAAGGGGCATCACTTGTCCGGACAACCCGAGAGGGGATTTACCTTTATTTTTTACACTTATGATTAGAAATGTACATGAAAAAACCACCCTCTGCATCTTAGCTTTGGATGGGTTAATATAATTCCTTCTATGCTGAATGAACCTCATCCACCATCGCCCGAAGACGCTGGCAATCAATCGCTGTAGCCTCTAACGGCGGATAGTTCTGAAACTCCTCTTGCTCCACAATTAACCATGGAATATCGATCTGCTTGGCGATCTGGACGTATTCCTTCATCGGCAGGACGCCGGAGCCAATTTCCGTGCTTTCCCGAGGAGAATCCTGCATATCTTTCATATGAAATAGACCAATCCGATCCTTATGCGTCTCTAGCCAAGAAAATGCGTCCACGCCGGCATCTGCCAGCCAGTATAGATCCACTTCCAGATCAATGTGCTTCGTACGTTGCACCATTTCAGCCAGAATGTCTACGCCGGAGATCTCCGAGAGTTCATTGGCATGATTATGGTAATAGAACTCGAAGCCTTCAGCCGCGGCCTTTGTTGCAACCTCCTCCATTTTGCCAATGAAGATGTGCCAATCTTCCAAGGTCTGGAAGCTGGCATAAGGAATCACAAGCCGAGAATTGCCAATCTCCTTCTCGAAGGCCAACGTCCCCTCGAAATCCCGTTCCAAAGCCTCAAAAGAAAGATGCGAAGCCGCGACCTTTAATCCCAGTTCCTCTAAGTAACCTTTGACTTCAGCAGCACTTTTCCCATGATAACCGGCAAATTCAACGCCGTCATAACCGCTTTCTTTTACTTTTTTGAGCGCCTCATAAAAGTCGTCTTTGCATGCATCCTGAATACTCCATAATTGCAAGGCAATTTGGGGTTTCATCGAACCTCCTCCTTTCACGAGTCCATTATAGCGAAATCACCTCCCACATTCTTCCCGCTTTCTTCCGAAAAGCTCCTGAATAATGCGCTTTCATTAGCGATATAATAAAAAGCCACAACAAGAATATCTTGTTGCAGCCGGTAGATCATGAACTTCTTTCTATTAATTTGTTTGGAACAACTGAGGATACAATGCTTGAATGCCGCCAGCAAAGTCCTGTTGCACTTTACGGCTAAAGTCATCGGCGACAATTTCGTATTTGTTTGCCTCAATCCCATCGATGGCAATCTTCGCAATATCCGCAGGACTTGCTTTTGGTGCTTTTACATTTGCAGTCCGATCGACCAAATCCTGAATGGAGGTTCGCTCAAATCCTTTCTCCCAGAACAATTCCATCGCTTGCTGCAGTGCGGTCTCCTGATCAAATTCCCTTGGTCACTCCATTCTAAGCTCCTCCTTTCTTCTTCATCATACAAGTTTGAGAATGATTAATAAAGAATGATCGATTAATGAATACTATTGTTCCGACTACCGTCAAAAACAAAAAAACTTCCATCTTTATTGCAGACGAAGTTCTAAGGTGTTTAGGTCAATTTTGAATTTTCCTTCCATTAATATATCAAGTCCTAGTAATCCATTAATGTGCTCGTATGGAAACGACATAAAGTCAATGAATGCATTCTCTATTTTAAGTTCAGCTATCTGAATGGAGTCTACTTTCTTAACATAAGAATGCTCTTTTCCACCAATTCCATAGCTGGTATATATCTCATCCCCAGCCTGCACTCGAATGCCTAAATCATCAACAGCATCCTGTGAAATTAATGTGTGACTCGCTCCCGTGTCAATCACGATATTATCAATCGTCTTTGAGCGGCCTTCATAAGAAAGTAAAATTGTCGTAAAGAGCAATCCATCTCGATATTCAAATTTCATTTTATCTTGCTCCTTAACCCAATACTTTTTCTAATCCTTACAATAATCTTGTCATTGGATGTATGATAAACCAAAGTATTGTCCTTGCTATTTAGTAGTTCATAAGTAGCATCTTCGTCACGAACAGGTCCAATTACAGCTACTTCAGAAACAACTTCTTTATCGTCAATTTTATTGAATTGGAGAACTTCGAATTTAACAAATTGATTTGGATAAATGGCTCTAACTTCATCCCATTTCATAAGTTAATTCCTCCAATTATTTTTCTTAATTGTATCATAAACAAGATGGACATGTCGGTTAGATATAAATTCACATAAACGGAATAACCATCTCTTAGTAAATTATTGTTACCCTCAAATAACTTGTAGGAAGTTATCCACGCCTCCGCCTCCTCTTCCTCAACACAAGTTTAATCGAAAGAATGAAGGTGAATTGGAATTTTATGAAGTATTCGCATAATTTTACGAGTCCGCGATCAAACATGGAGCACGGCCGGGTATCAGTTGTTTCCTTCCCCACATTACTCCTGCCACCGAGACATTGAAACTGGATATTGATCCGAAAAATAAACCCACTTTTCTCACTTCCTCTTGTTTTCGATAAAGCTGTTCGCCTGAAACTTAACCATCAAACATTCTCTGTATGATATAATGTATTAAACGCATTGTTTGTGACCATATCCTTATTTAAGGAGATGATTCTTATGTCTATAAGCAAAAATGAACTTAATGAATTAATTGAGCGTTTTGCATAATTCCGTTTCAGAGAAGAAGCGATAGCATATTCACTGTATGTACC
>NZ_JAWDJI010000220.1:0-20485 GCF_032465655.1 Paenibacillus sp. 3LSP
ATTACCTGACTCAACCGCAGCGCCGAGATGCCATCTGGGAGCAGGAACAGCTCCAATGCTTGGAACCATTTCACCAAAGGCAAATGGGTTCTTTCAAAAATGGTGCCGACCAAAGGAGAGGCTTGATAGCCACATTTTCCGCATTCAAATAAAGGAATATGTCGAGTGGACAGACGGGTGCACTCGGTATAAGCACAGCGCGGGCAGACAAAGCCATTTGGCCACTTCATCGCGATAATCGCCTCGATACAGTCGGCCTCGCTTTGAAAACGGCTACTGATAGATTTAAGCCCCATGCTCGTACCTAATTCCATGTCCGATCCCTCCAATTGAAGTTCCTCTAGTCACTGAATACGCACGTGCGTTCCCTTTTTCCTCATTATAGCAAACATACGTTCTTGTATCAACTAAAAAATCCCAAATCTTCACGAAAAATGTGGATGTTCAGATCACTGTGCAGCCTTAGTTTAATCCCCCTCATCGATCGCCAAATCTGAATCAAAGGGATAATCGTGCAAAAGGTGGGACTGGGGGGAGAAGCCCCTCTTCCTAATCTCTCAATTCTGATCAAAAGGGATAATGGTGCAAAAGGGCACAACGAATCACAACGAATCACAACGAGGCACACAAAGGTACACAAAGGCATAACGAGGAAACAGCAAGGCGCAAATAGGCGCTTACGAGAGGTCTTCTATCGCGATCTCCGTATTCTGATCGAAAGGGATAATCGTGTAAAAGAGGCGTGCCGAAAGCCCAAAGTTCGGAGGCAGGCGGTGTCAAAAGGCGGCATTCGCCAATTTATACGGCGGGCGGGTAGTCGTCCATGATGCACGTGTCCCCTCAGCATATATTTATTAAGACCCAGGAAACGAAAGATTGAAATCCACGAAGATAGGATGAAGAACCTTGGAGAACGTCAACGAGAATCGATACGGCGAGGCTTATCAGGCCGGATACCAGGAAGGGATTCGGTATGGCGGATGTCAGGCTGTACTGGAACGTATTCCGCCGGTTTCTCGGCCGAAAGTGGACCTGCGGGTGCTGTATGTGCCTCAAGGGTTCGATGCGATTGACGAAGGGGTTCAGACAGCGCTTGCGGAGTTGACGCGGGAATGCATCGTTGCCTCACCGGAAATGATGCTGCAGGAAACCGAGCACCATCGTCCCGATCTGGTGCTGGTCATGAATTCGCTGCACATTTTTCCGCCTGATCATACTGCGCAGTTGGAGCAGATCCGGAGAATGGGGATTCGGACCGCTGTTTGGTTCGTGGATGATCCTTATTTTACCGATGATACGACCGCGCTGGCTTTAAGCTACGATGTGGTGTTTACGCACGAAATCGAATGTGTGCCGCTCTATCGCTCCTTAGGGGTGCAAAGCGTACACCATCTTCCGCTCGCTGCGAATCCGCGTCAATTTCGGCCCATTCCGGCTAAGCCTGAATATCGCTATGATGTTTGTTTTATCGGTAATGCTTTTTGGAATCGAGTGGCCTTGTTTGATCGCTTAAGCTCGTTCCTGCAAGACAAACGCGTGCTGATCGCAGGATACCATTGGGATCGCTTGCCCAGATACGAGAAGCTGGCGAGGTTCATCCGCCCAGGGTGGGTTCCCGTTGAGGAGACGGTCCGTTATTACAATGCCGCCAAAATTGTACTCAACATCCATCGACCAACGCAAACCGGCCAGGACAACCGGAACGGGAGCGATACGCCTGGGAGTTCGATCAATCCGCGAACCTATGAAATTGCCAGCTGCGGCGCTTTTCAAATTACGGATATCCGCGGCGATTTAACCTCGTTCTATCGGCCGGGCTACGACATCGAGACGTTTCGAGATGAGGCGGAGTTAGAGGCGAAAATCCGCTATTATCTTGAGCATGATGAGGAACGACGATTAATCGCTTGGCGCTCGCTGTGGACGACGACGGCGTTCCATACGTATATGGATCGGGTTAGCCGCCTGTTGGCTGCAGTCACCAAAAGCTAGTAGAGGAGTCAACCCACTGGAACCACCCCAACGAGAACCAACTATCAAGAACTCATCAGCTAGAACTATCCAACTAGATTCAACCTAGTAAAGGAGTGACCTTATGTTCATGGAAGAAGCGGCTGGCCATCCAACTCAACCCGTGATGAGCCCGGAGGAGAGCGGTAGAACCAACGGGTTCCGTGACGGCTATGCCGAGGGGTACCTGAGAGGAAGGGCCAGCTATATTGTCAGTCAACCGCGGCCGAAATTCCCGGTACGCAACTTAAAAATATTATATGTTGGCTCGGGGAAAGGATTTCCTTATTCTCCGATCGATGAGGCCGTAACTTCCACGCTCCGCACGTTAACTGCTGAAGTGATTACCGCTGTGCCGGGCGATTCGATACCGGATTTGGCATCGCTGCATAAACCGAACTTGCTGCTCGCCCTCGACGGCTTGGAGCTTCCTCTGGAGCATGTCAACGCCGTGCGGGCGATGGGTATCCCTACGGCGATATGGTTTACGGATGATCCCTACTACACGGATCTGACGGTTCCGCTGAGTACGCAATATGACTACGTGTTTACTCTTGAACGAAATTGCGTTGATCTGTATCGCTCAGCCGGCTGCAGCCAAGTTCATTATTTGCCGTTTGCCGCCTTTCCGGAGCACTATCGTCCGACCTTGATGCCATCCCCGCACCGCCGCAATTTAAGCTTTATCGGTTCAGCGTATTGGAATCGGGTGAACTTTCTCCGGCCTATTTTTCCAGCGTTGATTGAACAAGGCTTAATGATTAACGGTATCTGGTGGGATCGGCTGCCGGAGTACCCGGACTATGTGGACCGGATCGAGCTGGGAAAATGGATGGGTCCGGTGGAAACCGCCGAAGTGTACAGCGGGTCGAAAATTGTCCTGAACTTACACCGCTCCCCGTTTGAGGAGGATGTTAACAACAACAAAGCGGGTATCACAGCGGCGTCGCCAAACCCGCGGACGTTCGAAATTTCGGCCTGCGCAACGCTTCAATTGGTTGATTCGCGGGATGACCTAGCTTCGTTCTACGTCCCCGGCGAAGAAATTGAAACCTTCTCCTCGCCGGAGGAGTTGGTTGAGAAGGTGCGTTTTTATCTGAATCACGAGGAAGCAAGACGGGAAATTGCGTTGCGTGCGCTGCATCGGACCTTGCGGGACCATACCTATTCCAATCGGTTAGATCAGTTGCTAACCGTGATTTTCGGGTGAATCCAGTGAAGTGGAAGCTGGTTCCTGAGCCTCGGACAAACGCACAGGCAAAGGAGGGGCAATTGTGTCGGATAGAAAGAAGCTTCTGCTGTTCTCGCACGTGTGCAATTCCAGAAACGTAACCGGCGCCGAAAAGCTGTTGTTATTCAGCGCGAGAAAGCTGTCGGCTTATTACGACTGTACCATCGTGGTTCCAAGACAGGGCAGTTTGTCGGTTCAGGCCCATCGTTATGGGATTCGCACACTGCTGTGTGATAACCCGTTGATATACGCGATGTGTTCCCCGAACTCCAGTCTGTCTGGCGAAATCCATACGATTGCCTGGAGCGACTCGGTGCAGCGTACAATCGGATTGCTCCAAGAGGAGCGGCCGGATGCGGTACTGGTAAATACCAGCGTGAATGTAGCTCCGGCGATTGCGGCTAAACAGTTGGGAATCCCTGTGATTTGGCAGATTACGGAGGTCATTGCATCCAATGAGTTTACGGCGGAAGCAGTGAATCTGATCGACAGATACAGCGATTTGATTGTTGGCATTTCCGAATCTGCCCTGCTTCCTTTCGCTGGAACGCAAGCTATGCACAAAACCGTATTGCTCTATCCTTCGTGGAACCCGGAGGATATCCATCCCGAGCTTTGGCCGGCACAACGCTGGCAACGAAGAGCACAATGGAAGATCAAACCGTCCGAATTTCTGGTCGGTTATATTTCCTCTTACCTGATTCCAGAGAAAGGTGCCAACCATTTTATCGAAGCAGCGCTGAACCTGGCGCACCGGTTCCCGGAGGCCAAATTCGTCATGATCGGTGCGGAAGTTCAACCTGAGTATTATCGGAGTTTAAAGCGAGCGGTACAGGGGTCACCGCATGGGCAGCGATTTATTTTTGTGAGTATGGAATACCATGTGGAATCCGCCTTTAGTGCGATGGACATCGTCGTTGTTCCGGGCATTCTGCCCGAAGGGTTTGGATTAACGGCGCTGGAAGCAATGATCTTCGGGAAACCGGTAGTAGCCTATGCTTCTGGCGGATTGCGCGAGATTTTGGAGTCGACAGGTAACGGAGCTTATCTGGTACCGACAGGAGACAGCCTTGGACTTGTGGAGAAGTGTGCAGAGCTCCTGTCTTCTTCGGAACTGTCCCGCAGCGTAGGGGAAAGGAATCGAGTTCAAGCAGAGGTTATGTTTGGCCCTGCTGCCTACGAGCTGCGGCTTCAAGAACTCGTTCAGCGGATGCAGGGATTGTCGGGGGTTGCCGTACCTCTGCCTGAGCCGGTCCCGACCACGACTTCCCCAGATGCGGCGGAGTATCGAGGCTCTGGATCGGCGGCGGGTGCAGCGAGTCCGTCAAGCCGCCGAAGACGAGTCAAATTGAAGCGAGCCAAACTGCGTAAGCGAAAATCCGGTGCGGGAAGGAGCTTCACCGCCCGACGCGGCGGGAAGCGACGCGCAAGTAAGACCACCCGGCGCAAGGCGGGGGGCACCCGGAAGATGAACCGAATCCGCCGCAAACCTAGCCGGAGAACCAGAAATCCCCGCAGGCAACGCGTGCGGAAACGCCAGAAATTTACAAGGAGATGAGTCAGCAAGGAGATGAGACCGTGAAGATCATGACCATTTTGGGGACCCGACCGGAAATCATTCGGCTCAGCCGGATCATCCCGTTGCTGGATCAATGGGCCGATAAGCATATACTGGTGCATACGGGCCAGAATTTTACGGCTAGTCTCAGCGATGTTTTTTTCCAAGAGCTGGGTTTGAGACAGCCAGACTATGTCTTTCAAGATCAGCAAACGACGCTGGGCAGCCAATTAGCGGCGATGTTTGGCCAGATGGAGCAGATCTTGGAGGCGGAGAGACCGGACCGCGTATTGCTGCTAGGGGACACAAACAGTGCGTTGTGTGCCATACTCGCTGAACGTCTCGGTTATCCTGTGATCCACATGGAGGCGGGTAACCGCTGCTTCGACCTCGAGGTGCCTGAGGAGAAAAATCGGAAGCTTATCGATGCGGTGTCGACGATCAATATGCCATACACCCCGCAGAGCAAAGCTCATTTGCTGGCGGAGGGGGTGCCGAGCAACCGGATCGTGCTGATCGGCAATCCGATTTACGAGGTGATGAAGCATTACGAGCCTCAGATTGAAGCAAGCGATATTCTGCAGCGGCTGGGACTGAGAGAAGGAGATTATTATCTCGTGACGACCCACCGGGCGGAGAACGTCGATCGACCAGCCTCCCTGCACGCTATTATGGATGGGCTGAATCGAGTCGCAGAAATGTCGTCCAAACGGTTAATTTGCAGCATTCATCCCCGGACGAGATCGCGGATTGAACAGGACCTGAAGTTGGAGATGCATCCTTTAGTGGAATTTTATGAGCCGTTTGGTTTCTTTGATTTCGTGAAGCTGGAGAAGCATGCGCTATGTGCGTTGACGGACAGTGGCACCGTGCAGGAGGAATGCTGCATCATGCAGGTACCAACGGTAACAATTCGCCGTACGACAGAGCGGCCGGAGACCGTGGATTGCGGTAGCAACGTCGTATCCGGCATCGACGCCGGCAGAATCGCCGAAGCAGCGAAGATGATGTCCGGTATGGAACGTTCATGGCCTTGTCCTGAAGGATATTTGGAGGAGAAGGTCTCACAAAAAGTGGTCAAATTCGTGCTTGGGGGGAAGTTGAATGTTTAAAGATCAAGTGATTCTCGTCACCGGGGGGACCGGTTCCTGGGGTTACGAGCTGATCCGCCAGCTCCTCCCCCTAGACCCGAAGGAGATCATCATTTACTCCCGTGGTGAAGCGGCGCAGGTTGCGATGAGCCGCACCTTTCATGATGAGCGCCTGACGTTTCGAATCGGCGATATCCGCGATAAGGAGGCTTTGATCACGGCCTGCCAGAACGTGGACATCGTCTATCATCTGGCTGCTTTGAAACACGTGCCCATTTGCGAAGAGCAACCTGCTGAAGCGCTGAAAACCAATGTGGTCGGCACCCAAAACGTTATTGAAGCCGCCATTAAAAACAAAGTGAAAAAAGTCCTTTATATCTCTACGGACAAAGCGTCGAACCCCTCGAACTTCTATGGCATGACCAAAGCTATCGGTGAAAAGCTGGTTGTTTACGCCAACCTGATCCAGGATGAAACCCGATTTGTATGCATTCGGGGCGGCAACGTTCTGGGGACCAACGGCAGCGTGATTCATTTGTTCAAGCAGCAGATTCGGGAGCAGAAGCGGGTAAAGATCACCGATTTGGAAATGACTCGATTTTTCCTTACGATGCCGGAAGCGATCCAGCTTCTATTTAAGGCTTCTCGGGAGAGCATCGGCGGGGAGATTTTCGTCATGCTGATGCCAACCTGCCGGATTATCGATCTGGCGGAGGTGCTGATTGAGGCTTCAGGCATCCCCGATGTGTCGATTGAGGTGACGGGGATCCGCCCTGGCGAACGGATTCACGAGTTGCTGCTCAGTGAATATGAAAGCCGGTCGACCGTGGTATACGACAAGGAGTATCTGGTCATCATGCCTGCGCTCGAGATCGCGGGTCTGCGAGATCGTTACGGCCATTTGCCGCTCGTTCCTTACGGCGAGTTGAGTTCGGAACATGAGCTGATGAGCAAGGAGGAGATCCGCAACATGCTGGATAAAGGAGGATTTCTCTCATGAAATTGCTGATCCTTGGGGGCCATGGAATGGCCGGTCATGTATTGGTACGACATTTTCGCGAGAAGGAAGGCTATCAGGTGTTCTATACCTCACGCGACCCTGGTGACCGCAACTCGTTGATCTTGGATGCCGGAGATATCGTCGCTGTCGATCAGGCGGTGCAGTTAGTTCGTCCCGATGTCATCATTAACGCGGTTGGGGTGCTAAATCAATTTGCCGACCAGGATAAAATTATGGCTTATCACATCAATGGATTTCTGCCCCACCGGCTGCGCCATTTAGCTGACAAAATCCATGCGCGCCTGATTCATATCAGTACGGACTGCGTCTTCCGCGGTGACCGTGGCAGCTATAAGGAGGATGATCAGCCCGACGGTGTCACAACGTATGCCTTAACGAAGGCGCTTGGGGAGATCCGTGACGCAGGACATCTGACCATCCGTACCTCCATTATCGGACCGGAGATTCGCCGTCATGGAATTGGTCTCTTTCATTGGTTTATGAATCAGAAAGGGAAGGTGTCCGGGTACCGCCAAGTCAAATGGAACGGCGTGACGACGATCCAGCTTGCGAAGACGATCGAATTGCTGTTGGACCGGCCCGTGTCCGGGTTGATCCATTTAGCGCATCCAGAGGTCGTCAGCAAATACGAAATGCTGCAAATGTTTCAAGAAATTTGGGGGAAAGACGACGTTGAGATCGAACCGGATGATGGCCCGAACCTCGACCGAACGCTGGTGAACACCCGTCCGGATGCGGTAGTCCCTCTACCTTCGTTCCGAAAGATGATAGAGGAAATGGCGGAATGGATGAAACAGCATGAATGACCGGGCGACGGTTCTGATAACAGGAGCCGGCGGTTTTACCGGGCGTCATGCTTGCCAACGTTTTGCTGCCAAGGGATACCGGGTTTTCGCTATGGTCAGGAAGGCAGTCGGATGGCCTGTCAACGAGAAGTTAGAGTACATTCCGTGCGATTTGACTGACCGGGCAGGGGTCAAGCAGGCCATTGAGCAAACCCGGCCGCAGTACGTGCTGCACCTAGGCGGGAAAAACTCCGTCCCGGATTCCTGGGCTCAGCCCCTCCTCTACATGGAGAGTAATGTCATGACGACCCTATATCTGCTGGATGCGTTACATTCCTGTGGTCTGGGGGATACCCGTATCCTCGTAGCCGGTTCTCGGCTTAAATTTGGACTGGATCGGCCGCTTCATCCCACGCATCCTTATGGGTTAAGCAAAACTTTGCAAGAGGCGGCCGCTTTAGCCTGGGGGAAGTTGTTCCAACTTGGCGTGTTGATCGCCGAACCCGGCAACTTGATTGGCGCCGGTCCATCCACAGGGATATGCTCTCTGCTCGCCCGGCATATCGTCCGGCTGGAGCGGGGAGAGTCCCCTCCCCCTTTCCAGTTGTCTGCGGCGGATGCTAGGCGTGACTTCCTCGACGTACGTGACGCGGTGGACGCCTATGAAATGCTATTGCGCAAAGGGGAGATCGGAGAGGTGTATCCCGTCTGCTCCGGGCGAGAGCGAAGCTTGGCCGAACTGGTGGAGGACTTCGCACAGCTAACAACCGTAACGGATATGAGGATCCAAGCGGGTCCTTCATCCGGAAGCGGCTCGGCGTCCCCTGCCGAGCCGCCCCTTTCCCAGGCACTTTGGGGCCTGGGGTGGCGGGCCAATGTGGCTTGGGAACAATCGCTGCTGGACATCCTGGACTATTTTCGCAAAGAGGGGGCCGCAACATTATGAATCCACGCGTGAGCATCATTATTCCGTTCTATAACTGTCCCTACATTGAACAGGCAGTGCAAAGTGCACTGAGTCAAACGTATCCGCACACAGAAATTATCGTTGTGGATGACGGTTCGACTGTCCACGCCGAACGGCTCGCGCCTTACCGCGGTCATATCTATTATTTGGGCAAGGCGAATGGAGGAACGGCCTCCGCGCTGAACCACGGAATCCGACACGCATCAGGGGAGTATATTGCGTGGCTTAGCTCGGACGATCTGTTCGCGCCTCAGAAAATCGAAATGCAATTAAATTTCATGCTTGGGCAAGGCGCTGAAATTTCCCACACCAATTTCCACTACATCGATGAACACGGCCGAATCACACAATACAATGCTGGCATGCAGCCCCTCGGCATGCGAGAGCTGGCAAACACGTTGTACAGCGGCAACCCGATTAACGGTTGTACGGTCATGATCAAACGCAGCTTGATTCAGCGTGTAGGCCTATTTGATGAAGGACTGCCGTACACCCACGATTACGATCTTTGGCATCGAGTCATGCTCTCTCGGACGGCTTTTCCTTATTTGAACGTTCCGCTTATCTCTTACCGACGGCATTCGGGGATGGGGACGCTGCGCCATCAGGCGGCGATTTCGGCGGAGATCCGGTTCATTCAGAACCGTTACCGGGATGCACTGACCCATCTCATAGCGACTTCATAACGATACTAGCGGGCCTGTCCAAGCTATCGACGAAGCCTAAGAAGACAAAATAAGCGGTTATCTTGATAAAGATGTCTATACCAAAACCTTCTTCGGTTCATAACCTGTACTAGATTACAAGAAGGTGGTGATTTAAAAGATGGGTGTCTTTCTTGATGCCAGAAGCTCCGTGAACTCCAACCAGCCTGGTTTCCCCGGAACTCCACTCACAGATACTCCTGCATTGTTCGGGATTATCGGGCTGCAAACGCAGAACGTTCCGAATCCGATCGTTGTGCTGTCGGGTACTATCGGAATTCTGGGAGACGTCGGCGATACGTTTACGATTGAAATCGTTCGCGGTGCTACGTACAACCCTGCCAACGTCATCTATACCCTCGACGGCGTAGTTAGCAGCGCCGTATCCACAGAAGTTACGTCTTTCGTAGCCGCCGACCTTCTGGCTCCGGCTGCTCCGGAAACCGTCTATACGTCCTTTATCTCTGGAGCAACAACGGCAGTCCGTAACGGTCCAGAATCATTAGTAGGCATTGCCCAACAGGGTTAGGTTGAACCCAGAAAGCCTGCCTCGGGGTGACCCGGGCAGGTTTTCTGCTAAACAAAGGATATCAGCTCCGATAGAAAAGGATTTGAAGGAATGAAGCGGCTAAAAATTTTGTTCGTAACGAAGGATTTCAGTCGGTATTTGGAACGGAATTTTCACTACATGCAATTGGAACTGCGAAAATATGCCGATTTAGCCTTGGATCATCGGGGCGGAGAGGTGCGGGCCATTCTCCGGCGAGCTCCCTTTCAGCCCGATTTTGTTCTGTTTAATGATCGGTTTCATGCCACGTATTGTCCTCCGGTTGAAGGGCTGGAACATCTGAAGTTACCCTGGGGCATGATCATGCATGATCTGCATGCCAAAGTCGAGCAGCGACGAGAGTTCCTGCGTCGACATCCTTCAGCCGCCATCTTTGTGATGTATCAGCAAGCGTTCCGGCAACGGTATCCCGAGTTTAAGGGCCGTCTTTATTGGCTGCCGCATTTTGTAGAACCTACGGTGTTCAGGGATTATCGGCGCCGGAAAAACATCAACGTTCTGCTTATGGGAGCAACGAACCCGAAGGTTTATCCGTTGCGCCATAAGATGAAGACGGCTTTGTCCGGATTTCCCGGCTTTGTGTATCACAGTCATCCCGGGTATACGAACTTCGATTCCGATGCCCAGGCGCTGGTGGCGCGAGGCTTTGCACTTGAAGTGAACCGATCCAAGATCTTCCTGACTTGCGATTCCAAATTCCATTATCCGCTTCGCAAATATTTTGAAGTGCTCGCCTGCAACACGCTACTGCTTGCATCCGAGAACGCTGATCTCCGTGCGCTTGGATTTAAATCTGGCGTGCATTATGTGGCGGTATCGGAGCAGGATTTTCTCGCCAAAATTCATTTCTATCTGCATCCCAACAACGAATCGCTTCGAGCCAAAATCAGCGGGCAGGGCTATGAGTTCGTTCGGGAGAAACATACAACCTCCGTTCGCACTCAGCAGCTGCTTCAAATGATCCGTTCCATCGTTGGTTAAATTTCTGCATTAGAGAAAGCCAGAGACTCGTCCTTATGTTCAAACTTCAAGCGAAAGGGGAGATGGATGTTGTCACGAATCATAGCCATAGTTGGTATGGGATATGTTGGTCTGCCATTGGCCGAAACGTACCTAGACCAAGGCTTTCGCGTTATCGGCATCGACAAGGACGAACAGAAGTTACAGCTGTTGCAGCAGGGGCGCAGTTACATCGCTGACGTTCCTGATGAAAAAATCCAACGATATACCGATGCGCAGCAATTGACGGTATCGTCGGACTTCGCCAAAATCGCAAGCGCAGAAGCGGTCATTATTTGTGTACCAACTCCGTTGACAAAGAAGCATGTGCCGGACATGACCTATCTGATCGATGCTGCCGAAAACATCGGAAAGCATCTTAAGCCCGGGCAGTTGGTCGCATTGGAAAGCTCTACTTACCCCGGAACCACTCGGGAAGTCATTTTGCCGCTGTTACAAAAAAGCGGTCTGAACCTCGGGACGGAGTTCTTTGTTGGATTTTCGCCAGAGCGGGTGAATCCCGGAAGCCGCCGTTACTCGCTGCGGGATATTCCTAAGATTGTTAGCGGGGTTACCACGGCTTGCGCAGATCGGATGGAAGAGCTATATCGTGCAGGGTTTCGCACTGTGGTACGGGTATCTTCGACAGAAACGGCGGAAATGGCGAAACTGCTGGAGAACACCTTTCGTTTCGTAAACATTTCATTCATCAACGAGTTTGCTTTGCTCTGCGATCAAATGGGAATCAACGTTTGGGAAGTGGTGGAGGCCGCCTCCTCGAAGCCGTTTGGTTTTAAGGCGTTTTATCCTGGCCCAGGCGTAGGCGGACATTGCATCCCGGTGGATCCGATCTATCTGCAATGGAAAGCACAGCAGTTGGGAATGGAGAGTTCGTTCATCGAGCTCAGCACGCGGATTAACCGCGAAATGCCAAGTTACATTGTGTCCAGGCTGCAAGAGGAAATGGACGGTTCCACTCTTGCTGGCAAGCGGATTTTGGTGCTCGGAGTTACGTTCAAAGAGGATGTCGCCGATATCCGCGAATCAAGCGTGCTTGAGGTGATCCGGCTGCTCATGGCCGCTGGTGCTGTAGTCGATTATCATGATCCGTTGATTCCCAAGGTGGAGATCGGCGGAACTCAGCTGCTCTCGGTGGAGTTGACAGCTGAGCGCTTAGCCTCCTCGGACGGTGTGTTGATTGCGGTACGTCACCGCGGATTACCGCTTGAGAAGGTCGTAAAGCACGCACGTTTCGTGTTCGATACTCGGAATGCAGTGGACGGTATGCAAGGCAAGGCGCGGATCGTTAGGTTGGGGGGCGGAAAAACAGGATCCGCTCAAAACGGAATTTCTCGATGAATCTAGTTACGAAAGGAAGGTATATAGATGTTTAGAGACAAAATCGTGTTAATTACCGGCGGGACCGGATCCTGGGGGAAAATGTTGACGAGGAGGCTCCTGCAAGAGGGACCGCGGGAAATTCGCATTTTCTCGAGAAACGAATACGCTCAGGTCTTGATGCAGCGGGAATTTAGCGGGCACGTCTCCATGCGCTATCTGATCGGCGATGTCCGGGATTACACGGCGGTGGAGGCGGCTTGTAAAGGAGTCGATTATGTCTTTCATCTCGCAGCGCTAAAGCATGTGCCGGTTTGCGAATTCCAGCCGGAAGAAGCGCTTAAGACCAATGTGCTCGGCACGGAAAACATCATTCGGGCGAGCATCGCGAATAAGGTTATCAAGGTGATTGACGTATCTACCGACAAGGCGGTGGATCCGACCAATACGTACGGGATGACCAAAGCGATCGGGGAGAAGCTGATGATTCGTGCCAACGATTTAAGTGAACATACCCGATTCACTTGTATCCGCGGGGGGAACGTGCTGGGGACGAACGGCAGCGTAGTTCCGCTGTTCATTAACCAACTGCGGGACGGGAAAGACTTAACGATTACCGCTCGAGAGATGACGCGCTTCTTCCTGACCTTGTCCCAAGCGATCGATCTTCTGCTCAAAGCGGCTACGACAGCCATCGGAGGCGAAACGTTCGTGATGAAAATGAAGGCTTGCCGCATCATCGATATTGCCGAGGTGCTTACGGAGCATTATGTCGGACATCACGTTCCGGTGCAGGAAATTGGCATTCGGCCTGGAGAGAAGCTGCATGAGGTGCTGGTCTCCCGGTACGAAGCTCCTTATACACTCAAGTACAGCGATCAATATTATGTCATTCTTCCTCCCAGCTCCAAGGAGCTCATTGCCCATTATTCCAGCTTGCCTCGCGAACTGTTCTCTGAATACAATTCCAACGCTTCTTTGCTTGATAAAGCCGAAGTGGCAGAACTGCTGCGGGAGGGAGGGTTCCTGAACTGATCACGATAAGTTTATGTATGATTGTCAAGAACGAAGAAGCCCGTTTACCCGTATGCTTAAAGTCCGTCTCCGATCTGGTGGACGAAATAGTGATCGTAGATACGGGTTCGACCGACCGCACGAAGGCGGTTGCGGAGGAATTCGGGGCCAAGGTGTATGATTTCGCTTGGCAGGACGATTTTGCGGCTGCACGGAATTTCGCTTTCTCCTTGGCAACCTGTGAATATATTCTGTGGATGGATGCCGATGATGTGTTCACCGAACCCAACCGCGCCAAGCTCCTTCAGCTCAAGCAAAATTTGAGCTCCGACATCGACGCGGTTCTGATGAATTATGTGCTGCATGAGGAGGAACAGACCGGAGCGCCGCTGGCCTACACCCGGCGGAACCGATTAGTCAAACGGAGCCGGAAGTATCGCTGGATTGGCATCGTACATGAATACTTGGATATTCCGGATGGAAAGCAGCTGCTAACGGATATCGCTGTAACTCATCGCGGAACCGGGGGCCATTCCGGCCGAAATTTAAAGATCATCGAGCATCATTTGGCTTCCGGCGGTGAACTGCAAGGAAGACTGCGTTTTCATTTCGCATGCGAGCTCGCAGATGCTGGACGATATGAGGAAGCCGTACCGCAGTTTACGGAATTCCTTCTCGATCCGATGGCGAACCGGGATGATCTGATTCTGGCCTGCGCTCGTTTAGCGGATTGCTATGGTTTTTTGGGACGCGAAGGACAGAAACTGGAGACGTTGCTGCGATCTCTCCAATATCAAATTCCGAGTTCGGAAATTTGCTGTGCGATCGGAAGATGTATGGAGGATCGACAGGAATGGGCGATGGCAGTCTATTGGTACGGTCAGGCGTTACAGAATGCCCATGTTGGCAGTTGGACAGCGATCGTTCAGTCGGCGCCCCGAACCTGGTTGCCGCATAGTCGGTTATGTTTGTGTTATGCGCGGCTTGGCCATTTACGTCAAGCGTATGAACATAACCGGGAGGCGCTTCGTTATTTGCCAGAGGATCCAGGCCTCCGTGAAAATGAGAAGAAGTTGAAGTTGGCTTTGGAAAATACGTCTACCTCATAGGCGGCTCCCCAATAGTATATGCATTTTGCAGAACAATTGCCGACAAAAGAACCTCCAGATTTCTGGAGGTTCTTTCATTTGTTTCTTTATTTTACTCCTAAGCTTTGCAACATTTGGCGGAAGGAATCAGCATATTGTTGCGGCGACAGCCACTGGTGGACATGCTGTTCCCCCATGCTGCGGATCTTCTCCCGCTGTTCGTGATGATCCATCAGCTCCAATGCGCCGGCAACCGCTTGGCCCACTTGCGGGTACGCGAAAAATTTTCCCGTCTCATTATGTTTGATAAAGAGACGTACACCATCCGAATCAGTGGTCAGCACGGGGCAACGGCAAGCTAATGCTTCGGCAACGGCATATCCGAAGCCTTCCAGCGTAGATGTGGAAATCATGAGTCCGCCGGAATCGCCGACGCGGGATAAATAATAAGGCATCTCCCGATTGGGGGTATTCGGATACAATTTCAGGTTGGATTCTAATCCCAAGCGTTGAACATACTGCCAAAACTTGTTTTTCGTCTCCTCAGACGGAAGTTGATAATCGAGGAACATCCAAATTTCCATCTGTGGACGTTGACGAAGCAGGGCGGCCGTAATTTTCAGAAATAATTCCCAGTTCTTATTCGGGTCCAGACGTCCGACCCAAGCGATAATGGGTACCGGATACTTCGGTTGTGCGATATGACGGAAGTGCCGAGTATCCAGCGGATTCATCAGTACGAACTTGGGCAATGTGGGATAGTGGGTGGAGGCCAACTCCATCAAATGGGGGGTTGGAGGCATCAGCGAAGCCTGGCAATTTCGTAAGATTTCGTCCTTGCCTTCCCGAAGCGTCTGATCCGCTTGCTCCCGCGTGCCCAAGCCTTGTATTTCAAAAATTATCGGTTTGTGAAACCCAAGCCGGCGCAGCCGTCCGGGCATCCAATAATCCGAGGTAGCTATAACGGCATCATATTGCGGCAAACGTTGAGCGAGTTCGGCATCGCTTGGGTCCACCATTACGGGAATATTAGCCTGCTGCGTGTTGATGAGCCCGGTACCGGGACGCAAATACAAAATATGGCCTTCAATGTTCCGGCTTCTGAGCGCTTCGCAGCGCAAGCGGTTTAATGTTTCGACCCCGCCGCTCGGAACGTAAAACGTAAACAGCACTTTCATGGGCCAGCACCCCTTGAGGTTAATCAGCGTCTCAGATTTAGTGTACGCGTCATCTGATTTGGACGTGTGGGTAGATTTCCCGCGATAAAAGCCTGCAAAAGCTCAGGTGGCAGGTGGGTGGCTCGGTTATGTTTACCTGTATGACGACTACGGGATTTGGCGCATCATAAGTCCTGTTTCATACATTACTTTTTCGGATGGAGGTTGACTACATGCGAGGAGCGAAAGTCGTAAACTTATCGTTATCCGCAGCGTTAATTGCAGGGATGGCTTTAGTGGCAGGCTGCGGTGACGGAAAGGGCGACAATAATGTGCGTACGCAAAGCTTACGGGGCAATAACCGCAATTATGATGTCAATTCTTTGAACCCCGGCAACCGTCTGTTCTCCCGCAGCGCCGGCAGCGGACAGGATACGCGTATCCGTTCCCTGCGTTACAGCCCTGCGCTTAGCAACAAGGTGGCACAGCTTCGCGACGTTCAAACCGCACATGTCGTTGTTACCGACCGTGATGCATATGTAGGTGTCACACTCCACGGCATGAATATGAATGGCCGAACTAGCGCCTATGGTATGCAACGGCCAAACGGAGTGGGCCTGGGTACGACGAATGTTGGCGGGCCTTACGGTGCGGACTATGGTACCCGCGGGGCTGGGGACAACGGACTAGCTCGCGGCAACGATCGAGCCGGTTTGGGCGGGCTCTTTGACCTTGGACGCGGATGGTTTGGAACCGGGAACAACGTAAGCCGTAACAACAACGGCTCTATACAGGGCACCGGTACAACTGGCAACCGCTCCGGGTCGATGTATCCTGGGGGCAATATGGGCATGTCCAGCGTGAACCGAGGTACCGGAACGACAACAGATCGAATGGGTACGCGTGGAATGACGAACACCCCTTCGGGCTTCACGACAGGGAACGGGGCCTTGGGAGCTGGAACGAGCAACGTTTCCCAGGATTTGAAAAACCGGATCGAGGCTGCCATTAAGCAAACGGCACCGCATATCCGCAACGTTTATGTAACAAGCGATTCCGATTTTGTATCCACCATCGGCCAATATGCTACAGAGTCCCGTGGCGGAGGAACGCTGAACAACTACATCAGAGATTTTGAAACGATGCTTAACCGTGTATTCCCCGGCCGTGCAGGGACGATGACTGGACCAAACGGCTATGCGCCAACTAGACCTAATGCCGGCATGGGCAATGGGACAGGAACAGGTGCACGTGACATGAACGCCGGCTTCACCGGAGGGACGACCCGCTAACGGCGGTTTAACAGTAATGCCAAAAAGCGCGAGATGCGGGAAGAAATCTTCCTGCGTCTCGCGCTTTATCTTGTGTTTGTAGGATTTGGATTATTCGTGATCTTGGAATGCACGGCCTTTGACCCATACACGCTGCAGTTCCAAATCACGGTCAACCAACAGCAAATCCGCCTGTTTGCCGGTTTCGATCGAGCCGGTGTAATGATCGATGCGAATCAGCTTCGCCGGATTGACGCTGGCGGCTTCCGATGCGCGTTCGATCGACAATCCCACCTCTTGGACGAGATAGCGGAAACCGCGAATCATCGTTAACGTGCTTCCGGCTAACGTGCCTTCGCTGTCGCGCAGCGTGCAGACATTATTCTTCACGACAACCGGCAAATCACCAAGCATGTAGTCCCCGTCACCTAAGCCTGCAGCCGACATCGCATCGGTGATCAGGAGCAGGTTGCTGCCGGTCTTCACGCTGCTAAGCAGCCGGATGGCTGCTGGATGAACGTGAATGCCATCGGCAATAATTTCTGCGCTGATGCCCGGCGTACTCAGGATGGCCCCGGCGGTACCCGGTTTGCGGTGATGCAACGGCGTCATGGCGTTAAACATATGCACGGAGTGATTCAAGCCCACCTCGTAAGCGGCTATGATTTCTTCGTACGTGGCATCGGTATGTCCGGCAGCCGCGACGATTCCCTGCTTCCGCAAATAGCGAATCAACTCATGTGCTCCATCCCGTTCAGGCGCAAACGTAACCTGTTTAATTAGCCCCGGATACTGCTGTTCCCAGCCTTCGATCCATTCGCGATTCGGCGGGACGATGTGTTCGGGATTTTGGGCGCCCGGCCATTTCGGGCTGATAAATGGCCCCTCTAAATGTACGCCAACCAATTGGGCATAAGGCATCTCGCCAGCCATATATTGATGGACTTCTTCCAGCACGTTGTCGATCATCGCCTTCGGAAGGGTCATCGTTGTCGCCAACATCGATGTCGTTCCCTGACTGCAGTGAAGCTTCGTAATCGCGTCCAGACCTTGCTTGCTTGGTTTAGAGAAATCCTCCAGCATGCCGCCATGGACGTGCACGTCGATAAAGCCGGGCAGCACATAGCTGCCTTTGGCATCAATCGTCTCAACACCTGCGGCATGAGCTTCAGGCAATCCGGCTGTGGTGCCGACGTAAGTGATGACGCCGTCTTTCACCGCCACTGCGCCGTCGCGAAACGTCCCGCGCGGGGTAACAACTTCGGCATGAATCAGGTTGAAAGTACGTCCGGCGCTGCTCATCACAGGAATCTCCCCGCAGCTTGGTCAACGACGACAACTACATTCGGATGGGTTTGCAGCAGCGAAGCTGGACATTGGGTCGTGATCGGCCCCTTCAACGCTTTGGCGATAATTTCGGCTTTGTCTTCGCCTTTGGCCATAAGCAGGATTTGCTTAGCCTGCAGGATCGACCCGATCCCCATGGTGAGCGCGTGAGTTGGCACCTCGTCAATGGAGTTGAAGAAGCGTGCATTCGCCAGCCGTGTGCGCTCTTGAAGCTTCACGACATGCGGTGGCCCCGTCAATTCATCCGCGGGCTCGTTAAACCCGATATGGCCGTTATGTCCAAGGCCCAGCAGCTGCAAATCAATTTGACCGGCTTGATCCAGTAGTTTGGCGTAGTCCTTGGCAGCTTGCTCAGGATCCGGAGCATTTCCCTCAGGAACATGCGTATTTTCAGGCAAAATATCAATATGATTAAACAGCTTCTCGTCCATGAAACGGCGATAGCTCTCTGGATGGTCTGCCGGCAAGCCGATGTACTCATCCAGATTATAGCTGCTGGCTTGCTTAAAGCTGACGCTGCCTTGCTTATACAATTCGATCAGCTTCTCATACACTCCGACCGGCGTGCTGCCGGTAGCCAGCCCCAAAATCGCCCGAGGTTTAGATTGTAGGAGGCTTGCGATGATACCAGCCCCGGTTTCATTAAATTGCTGCTCACTGTTGGTTTTAATAATATTCAGCATTCGTGTTGCCCTCCTTGGGTTTTACGATAAATTTGAACATTCTGATACGAGCTCTCCAGCTTCGGAATGAAGTCCTCGAATTCCAAGCTGACCATGCCCGTAAATAAAATATCGATGACGTGCAGCTGCGCAATCCGCGAAGCCATATCGCCCCGGCGCATGCCTTCCTCTAATGAGGAGGAGAATAAAGCAATATCCGCAAGTGAAGCCAGAGAGTTGCTGCTGTACTGCGTGAGCGACAACGTGATTGCACCGCTGTCCTTGGCGCAGCGCAGGGCATCGATCGTTTCTGGCGTTTCACCTGAATAGGAGATCGCCAACGCTACGTCGCCTTCGCTGAGCGAAGAGGCGGAAGTGATCTGCATATGGGAATCCGCAAAGGCGGTGCAGTTCTTACCGATACGCACCAGCTTCTGGTAAAAGTCCTGGGCGACAATTGAGGAAGTCGCCACACCGTACAGGTCAATGCGCTTGGCGCAGCATAGTGCCTCAACGGCCCGAGACAGCTGGTTCATGTCCAGCAGCCGGGTGGTGTCGGTAATCGAGGCGAGATGGTTGGCTTCCATCGCTTCGACGATTTTTTGCAGGTCGTTGCCGGCGATGATGTCCTGGTAGTGGTTCTCGGCAGGCTTGTGAGCCAGCTCGGAAGCCAGCTTCATTTTGAAATCAGGGAAGCCTTTAAAGTGAAACGTCTTGCAGAACCTTGTCACCGTGGAGGGACTAATCCCGCACGCATTGGCCAGCTCTGTGATTCCCTGATGAATCACGGTGGCCGGCGACTCCAAAATGTACTCGCCCAGCTTGCGTTCCTGCGGCGACAGCGTCTCTAAGTGACAGGATACCGCATGCAATATGGGTGTCATAGATAAGTCCCTCCCTCAGGAAGTTCAGCCGTTGATAAGCTGTTCACTTTCTGCGAAAATAATTTTTATTAATTTTCGGTAGAATGTGAAAATTATTTTGATATCTCGGTTTCATCATAAGCGATTTTCCCGCCCTTTTCAAGTAGGGTTGCCCGTCAAATGGCGACAGATTCCTTGAATTTTCGGTGTTCGCATAATACACTTTAAAAGCAGGGTTATTATCGGAGAGAGGAATGGTATTGTTGTCCTTTGATCTCGACAATTACATAGATCGGATCGAGTCGGTATGGACCCGTTCGTTTCGGAAAGTGAAGAGCGAATTAATGCACCATCAGGAGCTTGGTCTGACGGGCCCGCAATTTCATACGCTGATGTTGATTGCGAAGAAGTCCAACTGCAATGTCAGCTATTTGGCTGACAAGCTGGAGGTGAAGCCCAGCGCGATTACAGTGATGGTCGATCGGCTGGTCCAAAGCGGATTCGTGGAGCGACGGCATGACGAACAGGACCGGCGGGCGGTGCTGCTGTCGGTGACCGAGCGGGGGGCCGAGGTGTTAGCGGAAGCTCGAAAGAAGTCAAGGGAAGTATTGAAAACGCATTTATCCGTTCTCAGCCAACAGGAGCTGGAGATGATGATCACAATTTTGGAGAAGCTATCTAACAATTCCAAGGCGGATGAGGAACGGTGAACATATTAACGGAAAGGAACCATGGAGATGAGCCATGGTTCTTTTTTTAACATTATAGAATTTATAAAATTTCGGGGTGGGAGAGGCCTTCCGCCTCGGAT
>NZ_JAWDJI010000221.1:0-13206 GCF_032465655.1 Paenibacillus sp. 3LSP
GAGTGGCGCAGTTAGAATAATGATAAGCAAAATTTTACATGGAAATCAGGACTGCTGATGCTAGACTAAATAGTGGACACCGAGAATCGAGAATGCGACAATAAACCTAGCAAAATCGAGGTGTCCGAAGATGAGTCAGAAATATGACAAAGAGTTTAAAATCCAAACCGTAAAAATGATTCAGGAACAGGGGAAGCCGGTGGCGCAGGTCGCCCGAGAATTGGGCGTATCCGACAATACTCTGTACCGCTGGATCAACGAATTCAAACAGGATCCGGTCAATGCGTTTCGCGGCAGCGGCAACCTGAAAATCGAGGAAAAAACCCTTCTCGAAATGCAGAAACGAATCCGCCAACTCGAGATGGAGAACGAAATTTTAAAAAAGGCGATGCACATCTTCGCAAAAGACCGGAACTGATCTTTGCGTTTATCCACAAACACCGCTCCAAGTATCCGGTATCGGAGATGTGCAAGGTTTTGAACGTATCCCGGAGTGGTTATTATCAATGGACCAGGCGCCAGGAAAGCGAGCAAAAGAAACGTCGCCGAGAACTGGAACAACAGATTAGCCGTATCTTTGTGGACTCGCGTCGCCTGTACGGCAGCCCGAAGATCGCTCAAGTCTTGCCGCCAGCAAGGTGTTCGGGTACCCGAAAAAACGGTCGCCCGCATCATGAAGGAACTGGGGCTTAAGTCGCGCACCGTCAAGAAATACAAGGCGACGACGAACTCGAACCACAATCTGCCAGTGCATGACAATGTGCTGAACCAGCAGTTCAGGGCACAAGCTCCCAATCAAGTCTGGATGGCGGACATCACTTACGTTCCGACAGACGAGGGATGGCTCTATGTCGCGAGCGTGATGGACTTGTACACGCGCAAAATCGTAGGCTGGCACGCCGATGAGCGAATGACCAAGGAATTGGTCCTGCAAGCTCTGGATCAGGCTTACAACCGTCAACGGCCGAAAGGCGAAGTCCTGCATCATTCCGATCGCGGCAGCCAATACGCATCTCATGAGTACCAAAAACGGCTCTTGAAATACGGGATGAAATGCAGCATGAGCCGCAAGGGCAACTGCTATGACAATGCCTGCATCGAATCGTTCCACAGCGTGCTCAAAAAAGGAACTCGTCTATCTGGAGAAGTTCAGAACCCGCAAGGAAGCCCAAAGTCGGATTTTTGAATACATCGAGTTTTTCTACAACCGGAAACGCGTACATTCCGCTATCGGGTATCTTACACCTTTTCAATACGAACAAATGTACGGTAAAATTGCGTAATTTTCTCGATTCTGGCTGTCCAATCTATTGACAGAGGTCCATGTATTAGATGAAGGACATGTCATTGCCGATTCTCTTGGAGGGGTATCGAATGCTTATAACATTACTCCACAAGATAGTACGCTCAACCGACATGGTGATCAAGCTTATATGGAAGATGCGATACGCAAAGCAGGTGGAGCTACGAACTTTGAAGCGATTATCACCTACCCGAATACAGATACGCAGATTCCTTCAAGTTATCAGTATACTTATACGTTAAAAGGTAACGTGATAGTCGATAAATTTGATAAGGTTAACCCTGACGAGGTAAACGCATCACTTGGTTTGACAGGCAGTGATACTTCTAAGCCGAACAGTACAAACACAGAGGGTGATCTTTCAAAGGTTGATACAAATGGAAATGGAAAAGTAACGATTAAAGAAGCAAAAGCGGCAGGCTTCAAGATGCCTATAACGAGTGACCACTGGTTATACAAATATATGGATGATCGTGATGGTGACGGCATGGTTGGTGAGTAAGATTACTAATGGATACGAAAGTTAAACAAATATGACAGGAGAGCCACTCGCATGTTAGACCGAACCGATTGATAGATTTGGATAATTGTAGTAAAATTGGTCTAGGACATTTGACGTGGGATGGCAATGGATTTGGCGAAGAATACTGGTGACGACCATCGAATTGGAGCAGTTAAAGGACGGTCGCAAACGTACAATCCTAAAAACGACACTTGGGTAAAAAGGGACTCAGAGACAGGTAGGTTTTTAGATGCTAAGACTTCAGATAACAAGCCCTTTAAAGGCGTAAGGAAAGAAAAGTAGTTTAAATCACGTGTAAAGAGGTATTAATATGGGCTTTTGGGAAAAAGCAGGAAAATTTGCTAAGGCTACTGGCGACTACCTTGTGCAGAAACAGGAAGAAATGGAACGGACATATAGATCGAAGGCACGGAGCCTAACGGATGCTCAACTTTTACATGCGACAAGAAACGCTCAAAGTGATTTTGCTAAAAACATTGCAATTGAAGAAGCTCAAAGAAGAGGGTTGCTTTAAAGGTAATCTTTGAAAAGGAGAGAGTGGACAGTGGCAAAAGAAAAATGTGGGTATTGCGGAGGCAAGGGCAAAGTAGAGTGTGATTGCACCGGAGGACTTGGACGTAAAGGCGCAAACGATGACTGTTATGCTTGCGGTGGATCAGGAGTATCAATGTGTCCTGCATGTGAGGGAAGCGGCTACGAAAATGTCGACTAATGTCAAATAGCAGACAAGTATCTGAAATCACACTTAATATGGTGTGATTTTTCTATTTGCATATTGCTCACTTGTGGGGTTCCAGCAATGTATGTGCTCGATCTACCCACTCATCTCACTTGTCCATCCAAAGCGTACCAAGTAATATGGAAGATGCATATAGCATTTGTCGAAATAGAAGATTTGGTTTTATTAATTGGTCTGTTTCATAGACTGGAGTAACCACAAGGGGTGAAGCTCATGGCAGCTTTGATAATGCGATATCAAATTATTAACGGGGATGTAACTGTTGATTTTAACAGTTTCTGCGACAATGCAGCTATTTGTCAGGAAGAAATGATAGAGGATGGTTTTGATACAAGGAGCTATCAGGTAAATGATACGGAAGTTGCTCTTAATGAAATCAGATCCTTTATCAGAAGCTCATTAGAACAACTCAAGAATGGTAAGAAGGTTATCTTCACCGGAGAGAATGGAAGTCAACAAAAGTCATTTAGTGATCTGGACAGTTTCAAAGAATGGGTAAATGAATTCTTTAGTTTATCCAGATATCAGTTCATCAAGGCAAGAGTGGTCGACAAAGAGTTTAACGCTGAATAGTTGATAGTAAACAATGAAGATGGTGTCCAATAATTGGCATCATCTTTTCTCATTCTTGGGGTTTTCATTGTTTTGTGGGAGCGGCTTCTCCTTTCGGACTTATTTTAAGAGGTATAGATATTTGAGTAGATTCATCAATCATCTACTTGAAGGTAATAACAATGCTAAAGATTCAGGTAACGAACGGCGAAGGATCTAACATTATTGACCACTTCGAGTATGTCCCACCCGGCTCAATGGCTCTGGACTTGGTATCGACTGATGGAGGTATCAACTGGAGACCAGCCCTGTTCATCAAGACCGACAGCAGCATGCACGGCAGCTTCGGTTCGAACCCACAGATCACTATTCGAGTCGCCGCTTTTGCCCTCAATGATGTATATCTCTTTTGCCTAATGGTAAAGGTCGGACGCAACTCGTATTTTGAGTCATGGTTGAATTATCACGCTGAAGGGGGTATTGGAAAGGACTTCTTCGAGGGTCTTGCGAGTCACCTATACATCCCTGTAGTTTTCCTTGATGAAGGAACTAGCATCTCAGCAGCCTATGAAGTCAAGAATTCGATTCGATATGGATTTAAAGACTACGTAAAAGCTCTTGCAAACGTCAAGCCTTGGACGATGGCAGAGTTTGATGTAGCCAAGGCATTTTCCTTTAATATACTTCCTCCCCTACCTGAAATGTGGGGGATGTACGTCAAGCCACCTTGCTTGAATATTGCAGTCAGCGTCGATCTATAGATCCCTAACTCGAAGGAGGAAAATTCCTATGAACCATCCCAAGTATCCCGTCCACTCGTCCACCAAGTTCAAGCCAGGCATTACGGTCATCAGACAACTCCAAATCAACGAGTACAGCTTCGGTCAGGACTTCTACGGACTGATCGATGACCAAGGTAATGAGATCATTCCCTGCGAGTGCCAATACTTCATCCCAATGGGTGAAGGGTTGATCAAAGCCGAAGATCGACTCGGCAACGTTGGTATCCTCTATCAAGCCGGTAATTTCGTCGTTCCCTTCTCAAGGTGGTATCAATCGGTTGGAGCTTTCCATAATGATCGTGCCTTGGTCAGATCAGCCACCCTCCCCTTAGCTTACGGTTTCATCGACCGACAAGGAAATGAGGTCAGTCCACTCAAATATGCCAACGCGGGTTACTTCTGCAATGGTATAGCGGCGGTGCAGAAATTTGACGGTAAGAAGGGGGTGATCGACAAAACCGGAAAGTGGTTGACTCCCATCGAATAAGGTGATGCCGACTGTCAAGCGTCTGTGAAAATGTCACCATAACTCGTCAGAAAAAATGTCACTTCGTAAATTTTGGTAGCCGCCCGTTCAAGTGACTTGGACGGCTGTTGTTTTTGTGTTTTCCTGTTGTTGTTTTCTATTCCATGCCAACCTCCAAGGGTGGTTGGCGGCGGGTTTGCGTGGTTGCGCAGACTCCGCCTTTTTTTGTTTTGGTCGTGGGTTTGCGTACCGGCTTTTCCGTTTCTTTCAACGGAATCGCCTGACCTTTGTGCCAAACGAGCACTTCTCCAGAGAGCGTTTCACGCACCTCTACTGTTGTTCTAGCTTCAAACCGGAAGCTACAGGGTTTAGCAAACGTATAGATTATTTCGTTGTATGAGAGAGTATTCCCGTGTCCTAACTTTCGGTACTCGCGAATCGTGAACACATGATCAAGGTTGAGGTCTTTCGCCTGCGGTGTGATGGCCTTGATATGCTCGATATGTAGATCAGCCATCGCTTTACCAAAGTGGGAGAGCGGCTTGGTTTCGCCAGCCAATTCTTGCTCGACGGTGAGCTTTTCATTGAGCGAGCGGAAGATCGTATGACGATCACTGTACAGCCCGAGCGGTCTGCCGTACTTGCGAATACCTTGTTGCATGACCAGCGAGTAGCCCTCGCGACATTCGGATGGACGGAACACAGCGCCTACGACCGTGCCGGTTGCATCGTCGATGGCAGCGTGAAGGGTAGGAGACGGCGCCCGATCCTCCAGCCAGGCATACGGCGTCGCGTCAATCTGCCACAGCATCCCCGCTTGTGGTTTGCGTTCACGTGGTCGATGCCGAATCATTTGCCGAACGCCTAGTCCGAGTACTGTAGCCCCCTCCACATTCGTCATCCGTCCATCCAGAATCTTCTCCACCACTAAAACCTTTTTCATTTCTGCCTGTGTCAATGTCAATATCTCCTGTCTCATAGTGACATTATCTCGGAACAGTTACACCATGACATTATCACAGACGAATAACATCGTATGTTCGGTACATGCTGGTATGCTGATATCATTAAATCAGCGACCATTCCCCTCGCTTTGTCGAAGCAAATGAGTCATACATTTGAAGAACTTGGCGAATTTTTTCCTTCCAATGAGGATTCTGTTTACTACGATCTGACGCTTCAAGCTTCTCATAAATTTCAGAAAGCATCGCCTTACCGCCCAAACTTTCTAGAGCCGCCTGAACCAAATCCCTCCAAGTCGCCATCTTGCTATTTAACAAGTTTTTCGTTACTCGCTTAGTTAACGTTATTGGTATAGCCCAAATTTCACTTTTGCGAAAAATGAGCAGATGCTCATGGAGAATAGGAATAAACTGCGATCCGGCATATGACTTTCTCCCACTGGTTACCTGATGCTGTTCCTTGATTACATGTGCCTCCAAATCACCGTACCAGTTCATATCCTTGATAATGGAGTAGTATTTTCCGTTTTTCCTCATATCCCCAATTAGAAGAGCATGTCTTCCACCATTCAAAAGCGAATTAAAAATCTTTGAATTTACAATGTTTAGCTTCTGAATGAATTCTTCGTAGCTTTTGCACCGGGATAGGTCATCCGGATGAGGTTTGCCCCACATATTTCCGGAGTATACAACCATCGAATGATAAGGTGGATGTGAAAAGATGAGGTCGGCTCCAGTAGGAATATCGTCCGTTAGTGCATTCCATCCACCGAATTGAGGATTCAAATCCAAGTGAATTGAGCGGATACCTTTAGATTTAGCCACATCCGCTCCTGTACCACCACCGGCGAAAACTTCAACAAAGCGCTTTGGCTGGTAATAATCCAACAAATCGGCGATTAAATATCCTGAGCAGTTTCCTCGATATTTGCTGTTTCCGTATGGACCCCGGTTACGATATGAAACAATACTGCTGTTCATTCTCCATTCCCCTCTCATTTAAATGAAAAGAAACAGCTCCCTAGGAATTTAGAGAACTGCTTCTTTTATTGAATTATCTATTCTCTACGACTATTTTCATTCCGGCGACTTTCTCCCCCTTCGAATCTGCAACCATAAAAGAAGGGGTACAGACCATGTCCACATTATGCACAATTGATTTCTGAGCAATAGCTACAGCTTTCACAGCCTTACTGATGGCGTTATCTCCTACGGCTTGCAGTTCGATCACGCCACACTTGAGAATTACATTAGCGATTCGCTGGGCTGCGTCAACTGGATTGGCATGAGCAGAAACTCTGCAGATAGTAATCACTATGCCAAACACCTTCTCCCGGAGTTTCATTAGCTATTAGAAGCATTCATACTCACCTTTCCTTCCTTGCGCAAAGTTCTCAACGTAACTGTACTCAAAACTTCAGGAGGGGCAGCAAGTAACAATGCAGCTACCCACCGTTCCTTACCGTTCCGCTTCAAAAGCTCATTTAAAAAGCGATCCTTGGCTGTCATATCATACCCTGCTCCTTTAAAGAAACATATCCTTCCGTTCCGATAACAACATGATCCAGGACATCGATGCCAATTATTTCACCGGATTGTATTAGTCTTTCAGTCAATTTCTTATCTTCAGAACTAGGAGCAGGATCACCTGAAGGGTGATTATGCACACAAATAATGGATGCAGCTCCTTTAATGATTGCAGGTTTAAAGACTTCACGAGGATGCACGATCGCCGAATTCAATGTACCGATAGAGATAACCTCTTTAGACAAAATTCGGTTCTTTGTATTTAAAATAAGGATCATAAAGTGCTCCTTATCTAATCCAACTAAATCGGTAGCCACAGCCTGAAAAACATCGGCTGGTGTATGGATATAGTGATCTTTCTCCCCCTCCATTACTTTTCGAATCAGTTCAAGCAACTTCTCAGCCTGTTTGCGTCTTCTAGGTGGCAAAGCATTTAACTGAGATTCCATCACCATAAAATCTTTCATTTTTACTCCTTCCCGTTTACCCCGAGCCGCCTTACGGCGGTGTCGGAAATAAACACCGCCGTTTAACGCCGGGCGAGAGGCGAAATTATTTATAACTATCTCGAACCATAATTTACTCTGAGAACTAAAGATGCAATTAGACTTTTCTCGAATCGAAACGCTTCGTTTCTTTCAGCGTGCCATATTGAGACAACGCAGCTTCTTCCCAACCGAGCTTCTTAATGGAAGTAGCCGGAAGACTCAGGAACTCCCAAGCATTCTTTCCCTCTGCTGTAATCGCCACGGCTAATTCCTTTAAACCATCGGCTCCAAATTGCCAAGAAGTCGAAACACTGTATCCCCACAATTTATCTCCAGCTTGCAGTGGGCCATTATCATCCACATAAGCCTTCAAGTTCACTTTCATTTGCTTCAACGCCGCTTCAGTACGTTCAATTTCCAAAGCCAGTTCAATCGCCTTTTCTTCGGTCAACTGTTCAATTAATGCAGTTGTCATATACAACACTCTCCTCATTTTTTGTCCGCTCAATAAAAGAAAAAGACGAACAAATCCCAGGAGGGAATCATTCGTCTTTAAAATCCGGGAGGTCAATTAAATATCAACCTTGATACATCCAATACACTTTTTAAATCAGTGCATTGCAATGTCCCTATCTTCACTTTTAAGAATGCCTTATGGAGAGAAGTTAGCTTAGATGCACGTATACACGAGGCGCGATCTAAACCAGCATCTCTCCAGTAATTTATAATAACATCGTAATCATTTCGCGGCCGCGCACTGGTGATTGGAGCTAAAATGATTACATCATCCGATTCATTCAGCTCATCGTTTGAAATGATGACGACCGGTCTCATTTTATATTGAGTTGGATCTTCATAGTACGAAAACTTGGCCACCCAAATATCTCCACGACAATACCTAATCCCGATACTTCTCGTCATAAACATCGTCCTCGGTATTTTCAAACCACCACTCGTAACCCGGACCTAAAACAGTGACATCCTTTGGAATAAAATCCGTTTTCTTAGCAACATTGTCCGTATTCTTCACTTCTTGCTTTTCCTCCTTGTTCATGACGATCCTCCTTCCATTCAGTCTTTGCTCTTATTGTAACCAAACGGAAGGGGAACATCAATGATCAGATATTTTAGATATGGCAATCCACAACGACCAGATAGTGGTCAGGATTAGAGGTTTTGATAAACGTTTCATAGTACGATCTATTGAAATTCCGGGCTTCTTCTGAGGATTCGGAACCCATACCAAACCAGCCCATATCCCCTTTAGCATGCCACTCACCATTCGGTGTAATCACCGCATAGGTAGAAAAGCTCAGCACTTCACGAATATAAGATTGCTTATCTCCGTATCTTTCGAGGACGTATTCTGGACGGTAAAGGCTTCTTCCGGCCATCATCTCTTCCCAAGCCTCAGTCGCCTCGGCCGCCATGATTTGAATATCTGGTGCAAGAGCTGCGGGTACTTGGTACCCTTCAATCTCAACCGTCATACCTTTATGCTCGGTTTGCTCAATAAAGAAAATGTCCTTGATCCGAGCAGCATCAGCCCGTTTTCCTGACTTCAGCAAAAGCGAACCTGACCATCTGCCACCAATGGAATACCAGTCCCATTTAGCATTAGGATTCTCCCAGTAGCCGTACTTTCCTGTTTCTTCATCACGTGATGTGTACCCTACGTATTCGACCATGAAATCATCAAAAGAAGGATACACTTCCGTATATCGAATCTGAACTCGTTTTAAGTGACCCGGCACTTCATATCCGATTACACTGCCACTTGGAGTTACTTTTCTGAATACCTTATCATATGGCGATACGATACGCCCGTCTTCCAATTGAATTCGTTCTAAAGACTCATTTTCATAAATCTTGCGGTACTCTTCTTCAACATCATGGAACTCCAGATACTCTTTTGGACAATCTCCCATGTTGTTTTCTTGATAAGGAGCCAACAAATCCTCAACTTTATCCAACGACTCTGTAATCACCGCAACTGTAAAATGACTCATTTATCTCATCCTCTCAACTTAATTTTTCGAATTTTGATAACACTCCAGCACAAACGGACAATGCTTACATTGGCTGCCTGGAGTAGGCGGAAACAAAGAAGAAGCCATATCCGGGAATGATTCCAGACAAGACTTCTTCATTTCAATTTCTTCCGCCAAACCACGCGCCCATTCTCTAGCTTCATTGGCATCAGACTCGTTATATACAAACGATTCTGCTTTCCTGAAGCGTAGAAAGTACAATGTCCCCATGACTTGCCGGAGTCCTCTCATTTTCATAATTGCCCAAGCATATAATGCAAGCTGCCTTGTATCATTTGCTCGGTACGGCCGCCAATTCGATTTCCAATCCCAAAATCGTTCCTCTTCCAGAAGATCAATGTAGCCTTGAAGTTGAATACCGTCTCCAAGTGGAAGTACAAAATGAACTTCCGTTTGTCCCCTGACTTCCGGAGCACGCTGCACCAATGAAGCAATCTCTTCATAAGTCACTTCGGGATGAAAATCTGATTCAATAATTGCCTCTATAATGGCTTCATGCTCAGATACTCCATTGATCTTTAGCTCAATCGCTTTATGAACTGCTTTTCCAAGAGCTAGTGGTTTAGTAACTGGCTCTTTTTTACCTAAAATGTACTTTTGGTAAAATCGATAAGGGCAAGTTTCATAAAGCGAGAGCCGGGAATAAGAGTACAGCATTAGAATGGCAAATCGTCATCAGAGATGTTCCATCCATCTCCGGCTGAATTGGTCCCTTTATTATTTGTCGAATTTTGACGATCGCCGGTTTGAGAAGTCCCGTTAGATGTGTTAGTAAGGAATTGAACATACTGTCCAACTACCTCCGTTACATATACACGGCGCCCTTCATTGTTCTCATAGTTGCGAACCTGAATTCGTCCTGTAACTGCAACCTGGTGGCCTTTCTTCACATAGTTAGCTACATTTTCAGCGACTGCCTTCCAGACCACAATAGGAATGAAGTCCGCTTCTCGTTCTCCATTTTGATTCGTAAAGGGACGATCTACAGCCAATGTGAATTGTGCCACTGCTACACCAGAAGGTGTATAACGTAACTCAGGGTCCTTTGTCAGTCTTCCAATTAATACTGCTTGGTTCAAGCTCATTTTTTATCCTCCGTCTTCACGCCTGCCCTTTCAGGTTCAGGACTTACAGATTTAAAATTGCAAACAAATCTTTCCGCGTCTTCCGTCCACTTAGGACGTACTGAACAAGAATAAATTTGGAGCACATCGTCCAATAAGGGAGCTTCAATTTCTTTCTCGCGTTGTCGGATACGCTCAATGTACTTTTGATATTTAAAGTTCTTTATCCCGATGATCAGCCAGAGATAAGCACCTTGCCGTTCTGTTTCCAGAAACTCATTCCACTGCTCCCAAAGAAGATCCATAGAGCGCATGTAATAGGCAAAATCTCTTTCTCTCATCAGCTTCCAATTAGGCTCTTTGCCTCCTGTGTGTTGCCTCAATAACTTTCGTTGATTTCGGCTGAGTCGTTCAGCTGGATGCACAATTTTCCGCTTACGATATCTCTGCCGCACCTGTTCTTCCGGAACTCCCTCCAAAAGAGAAATAAAGCGAAGCACTCCCCCACTCTCCCCACAAAACCAGCATTTGAACACCTGGTCTTTGGTGTTAAGAGAAAGGTAGTATCTTCGCTTTTTTCCCGGTTTAGAATCCTCATGGCAAAATGGACATTTACAGAGAACTTCCTCCCTCGATTGTGAGGAAGGCTTAATAATGAGTCCGTTCTGGTCTGCAACGTCCAGAATGTCAGGAAGCATGGTCGATCACTGCCCTTAATTGTTCTTCTTGGCTGGGAGGAAGTTGTATCTGCTCCCACTCCGACGAAAGAACAATTTTGCGCGTAACCGTGTGAATCTGCTTTTTAGGTTCCCACCACTGCCAACGCTCGTAAACTTCCGCAGCCATTTGAACATGCTTGCATTGCTTGTGTCCGAAATGACATGCAGGGCAGTCATGCGTAATAATCAAATCGTTGTAATGAGGCTCCACTTTCACGAGATACACGCCATTTTGCTTACTGGATGGGAACGCACAGATTAGTGCCTTCCCATCCGTAAAGGTTGTCAGACTCATGCAGCTTCACCCACTAACTGAATCGATTTCACAATTTTGAATCCATTGCTCATTTCAAAATCAAGTTTAAATTGCATGTTATTTGAAATCGCATTGACCTGATCAAGCGTTTCAGCTGTATTGGCAAGCACAATGGATTCTTCACCCGTCCCTACATTGACTACTTTCAACTTGGCGAATGTTACTCCGCCCGGAGAGGTTCCTGTTGCCATATCCAGCATCTTGTATACTTCTCCCGAGTTCTTTGGATTCGAGTTTGAAGGCTTTCCACCCGAATTGTTTTTCTTACCTTTACTTTCAGTAGTCTTAGGATCAGAACTGGATGCAGTGCTATCAGAAGACAACTTTTTCGGAACTTGATTATTCGTTTGAGCAAGCTCACCCACTTCAATCCGTTCTGCACCTTCAATGGTTTCAATCTCACTTTCGTCCATCATTCCAAGGCCGGATAGTGACAGCGTTACCCGCCGCTTCGCTTTTGTTTCTGCTTTCATAATGGCATTGGCAAGTTCATCTGCTGTCAAAGGGAGAATATTTCCTGTAGGGACTTTGCATCTACGCATCTCGTCCCAGATTTTCTCCTCTTTCATTAAGGAAACAGCACCTATGGATTCATCAGCACGACCGTCTTGAGTCGTTCCACGAGCTGTCACACAGTAAACATCACCAATGCGTTCACGGCTGGTTATTGTGATACTGATCTTATGAATTTTACGAAGCTGATCCGTAGCATCGCGCTTAGCATAAAGCACTAGCTTTCCATCCAGTTGCAGATAATCAAACGGCTTGGTGAGGGGATTAAGTCCAACGCTCTCACAAACTTTCGTGTAGTAGATCAAACGTTCCTCAGGTTTCAATGAAGAAAGATCACCTTGAACTACTACCTTTTCCATAATCGACAAATCCATTTTTAAACCTCCACCGTCAATTGACGCCTGTGCTATTTATACCCGCACAGAAAGGTAAAATAAAAAAACGTCCTTTCTCTTTGAGAGAAATAACGTTCATTCACATTTTTATTATTCAAGCGTATAGGTCTTCACAAGCTCATCCAGATCAGTCCAGATTTGTCGAAGCCTCACCTTGAGCATTCCTTCTGATTCAATGCAGGCATCATCCAATAGCGAAAGAGCCTCCTCAAGCATCCCCCTTACTCGTTCAAAAGCTTCTGCTTCTTCCTGAATAAGACTTTGCTCTAAAGGGCTATGCTTATTTCTGGATTTCTCCCACATTAGCTTGAGCTTAGTCCACTCACTCTCATTGGGAAGAACCGGGTTATAATGTGAAACTGATGAATCTTGACGTTTGTCCTTTTTGAACCAGTGTTTAAACATGCTTCGATCACCCTTTCATTTTTTTGAAAATAAAAAAGCCGATTTCTACACGGACGAATCCATGCAAAAATCGGCTTTAATTCATTATCAATACTTTAAATTACACATGCGGGTGCGGTTTAACCTTTATCAGAGCCTTTCGGTACTCTTCTTCCCTTGTTCTCAGCACAGGAGATTTCGGGGGGTAATGACTTTATCCTACTTTAATCCTCAGCTATAAAGCTTTGTAGGGGAGGTACAGCACTTATCGCCTATACAGGCAACTCTTGTCTCCGGCAAACGGGAGTGTAGAGGTAAAGATAATTACAGGAATATTATAGCATTGTGATTTTTAAAATGCAATCATACGCGATCACTCAGTTAAAATGTTACTAAAGAGGCATCGGTTCACTCACATCGAA
>NZ_JAWDJI010000222.1:0-8651 GCF_032465655.1 Paenibacillus sp. 3LSP
CACGTATGAACTCAGTTGAACGAACTTAAAAGGACGCCGCCAGGCGTTTTTCTTACGTCCAAAATCGGAAGATTCTCCATTAAATTGAGAATGAAATCAATTGTGTGAATTCGCGTTCTCCTGTAAGTTGAAAGAAAGCAGGGAAGAAGGAGGGGGTAACTGTGAACCGTCTGAAGGTGATGATCGTCGATGATGAAATATTGGCCATCGAACACTTGAAGCGTTTAGTTCGTTGGGAAGAGCTTGGGTTTAAGGTGACCGGAGAAACTGTTCATCCGCGGAAGGGGTTGGAATTGGCGGCTAAGCTGAAACCGGATCTCATTTTTGTGGATATTCGGATGCCTGGCATGGATGGCTTGATCCTAAGCGAGAGGCTGGCGGAAGCCGGCAGTCAAGCCAAGATCGTAATTCTTACCTCCTATAAGGAATTCGAATATGTTAAGCAATCGCTGCGGATTGGTGTCCATGATTACTGGGTCAAGCACGAATTAACGCCGGAGACCTTAACGCTGGAGCTGGAGAAGCTGAAGGATACGATCAATAAGGATAAGGCCATGCAAAGAAAAATGAGCAGGACATTGCTTGAGCAGGCGAAGGCAGGCAAAGAACTCTCTAACGAAGAGTTGAAAGCGCTTGCTAATTATATGTCCTTGTTCGGATCCCAATATGTGTACATCGCTATCGAGTTGGATACCCCTTATCCGGTTGTGGGGCGGCCTGTAGCTCCACAAGATGCGGGGATTCAAATGTCATGGGAGGCTGGGGACCGAGCGGAATACCGCTGGATTGAGACGTTTACAACCATTGCGGCGGGAGGAACCCGGATCGGGGTTTTGCTTGGATTTGACGGGATGGTCAGCCGAAGACAACAGCATGAGGAACTTTTTCAGAGGAGCACGCATTTGAAACAAATGTTTTCCGAGCAGATTGCTTCTAGTGGGGGTACGGTATCTGCTGCGTGCTCAACCGTGTTTCAGGAGGTAACTGAGCTGTTTGCTGCCGCGACGTGGGCGGAGAAGGCGTTGGATCTGCGTATTTTCACCGGGATGGACAGCGTGATCATGTGTACCGAAGACAAGGAAGGCACTGTCTTTACATTGGAGGCCATAGAGACCGATTGGGCAGCGTGGACCTAGCAACTCCGTCATGGTATTGAGGCGCATCGCCTTGCCGAAGTTGAAGAGGAGATCGACAACAGGTTTACCCGTATCAAGAAAATGGCCAGCCTTGAGGAATTGCGAATCGTTTGCAACGAATTGTCCAAGGAGCTGGATCAGCTTCGCACGAGCAAGGGAAAGCCGCCCTTTCGCGATGAACTGTACAGGGAGATTGAAGGCTCGGAGGAGTGGACTTCGGTGACCGGCATTGCGCGTTGGTTTAAAAACCAGTTCCGAGCTGTGATGGAGGACGAGCACGGGGATGTCTATTCAGCGAAGGTCAGGAAAGCGATCCAATATATTCACCGACATTATGCCAAAGATATAAGCGCCGAACAAATCGCTGAGCATCTCGCCATCAGCGGCGATCATTTACGACATTGCTTCAAAAACGAAACCGGCCGTACAATCCTGGACTATATAACGGAGGTCCGCATGGAGAAAGCCAAGCGTTGCTTGGCGACAGGACAATACAAGCTGTATGAGGTGGCGGAAAAAGTGGGATACCGCAACAGCCATTATTTCAGTAAAGTGTTTCAACGAGTGACTGGACAGCATCCGCTGGAGTATTCGGAAAGGAAGCAAGTTCACCATGAGTAACTTATCCGGATTTAAAATGCGTGCTCGGATCCGCACCAAAATTATTGCCGTATGCGCTCTGATCCTGTCCTCGTCCTTACTCATCAGCAGTTGGGTCACTTATTCGTATGTTAAGGATATTATGCGGGAACAAGCCGTTCGAGATAATACGACGAAGCTGGAACAGACGTCTTCATTCATCAATCGGATGCAAGAGCAATTACGTGAAACCGCGGAATATATCATCAGCGACTCCGAGATGAATGCGTTGATGGTCAAGGATCCATACGATACGTACGAGCAAAGTTACTTCAAGAAAAATAAGGTTCGAGAGAAGCTGAAGCTGTTTCCCGTGATGAATTCCAGCTTGTTAAATGTGATGATTATTCGGCCGGACGGCGAGGTGTTTTCTAATTACCAAGGGTATGACAGCTACTATAAAGAGTATCTGAATCAGGCTTGGTTTGCCGCTTACCGGATGGGACGCAGCGAATCGCGTTTTTCCGATCCCCATGATTTTATTTTTCTCAACCGTCGGCAGCAGGTGATTAGTTATGTTGTGGATTACAGGAACTTTAAGGACGATGGTGACGAACGGTATTACCTTGTGCTGGATTTCAATCAAAAAGATCTCGCGAGCTTATTTGAACAGAGCAACAAGGATTTTGAACGACTGCTTCTATTAAATCAAAACGGCGTTCCATTGTTCGACAGCAACCCTGAAGTGACACCTTGGACCGATAGCGATTCGCAAGGGGGAAACTATATCGAAATTGTTGACGATACCGTAGGGGAGAGATGGCAACAAGTTGCGGTGATCTCCAAATCACGCTTGTACGAGCGGATTAACAAGTTGTTGCTTTTTTACACGCTGATTGTGGCGGTAAGCCTCATCGTGGTGATGATGATTCTGCTTCCTCTGCTCGTGCAACTGACCCGGCCGATCTCGAAGCTGGTTCGAGCGATGAAACGAGTGTCCGCAGGCGATTTGAACACTGAATTGCAGATCCGGAGCGGAGATGAAATGGAACTGCTGGGGCTTGGATTTAACCGAATGATGAAGGATTTGAAATCATTGATCGAATCGCATGTGCAGGAACAGAAGGAAAAACGGAACATGCAGATCCAGCTGTTGTTGTCCCAGATGAACCCCCATTTTATATATAACACGTTAAACACTGTGATTTATTTAGCCCATGCTGGGCGAACGAAGGAGGTGGCCGACATGACCGCCTCATTAATCTATCTTTTGCAAAACACGATCAAAATCGGCGATGATGCCTGGTTCACGACCCTGGAGGATGAAATCGAATTGGTGAAAAAATACGCCGCCATCCAGGACTGCCGTTATCCCGGACGGTTTCGGATCGAATGGGACATTCAAGAGGAGCTGCTGCCCTGCATGGTCCTCAGGATGATGCTGCAGCCGCTTATTGAAAACGCGCTATATCATGGGATTTTCCCCTCCGAACGGGACGGTTGGATTAGGATCTCTGCTCGAAGAGAGGATCGGTTTATCGAGGTATCTGTCATCGACAATGGTATCGGTATCCGCAAAGCCCTAAAGGTCCCCCCCATCCAGAATGGCTCCACAGGAATCGGACTTTCTAATATTCGTGAACGATTGAATTTTCATTATGGTCCGCCGGCCAGCCTCGAGATCAAGAGCTTTCCGGGCGAAGGAACGGAAGTGCGGATACGTCTCCCTTTCACGATTGAGGACGGGGACTCCACTGCGGAAGACAGCCGATTTATGCGTAAAATAACCGGGTTGTGAGATTTTAACCCCATTGCAGCGATGATAAGATCGCATTGTAAGCGGATACAAATAGAATGTGGGAGGGGTTAATATGAAGAACAGACGTCTGAGAAAGAGTTGGGTGACGCTCTTGGTGTTGGCGATGATGATCACGGCGATATTGGCGGGTTGTGCGAAGAACGATTCTGCCGCCAATCGGAACACAAGTGAGCCGTCGTCGAACTCAGGTGGCACTTCCGCCAACGCCGAAGGGGAAGCTCCGACGCTCGGCGGGATCCCCACAAGCATCGAAGGTGAAATCGTCGTATGGGACTGGGATGAAGCCTTCCTGACCACGATGGTGCCGGAATTTAACAAAGTCTTCCCGAATGTCAAAGTGAAATACACCGTCGTTAACAATAACGACTACATGCAGAAGCTGCAAAGCGGGATTGCATCCGGCTCCGAGGTGCCTGATGTCATATTGGGCGAAATGAACTTCCGCGGGCAGTTGTTTGATCTTGATGTGCTTGACAATCTAGAGCAAGCTCCTTATCACTTCTCCAAGGACCAACTGCTCGATTATTTGCCGCCGCTTCTTTCGAACACCAAAGGCGAGCTGGTGGGCGTCGATCAATCGATTACACCGGCTGGACTCGGATACCGGAGAGACCTGGCCAAGGAATACCTGGGCACCGACGATCCAAACGAATTGTCTACGCTGTTGCCGGATTGGAATGCCTTCATCCAAAAAGGAATTGAAGTCAAAGAAAAGAGCGGTGGTGCAGTGACGATGATCGCCAGTTTCGACGACGCTTACCGCGTGTTGAAAGGGCAGACCGAACAGCCATACATCAATGGATCCACGATTGAGTTAACGGAGCGAATGAAGGTACCGTTCGAGAAGCTGTTCGCCATGCGAGATGCTGGGATTCTTGGCAAATACGAGGGGTATACCCCGGGATGGAACGCGTCGTTTGCAAAAGGCGATAATATCTTCTACCCGATGGCGCCGTGGAGTCCCAAATGGAATGTGCAGGCTAATGATCCTGACGGCATCGGGCGATGGGGCTTGATGGCCGCGCCGGAAGGCGGCTTTACGTACGGAGGAACCTCTGTCAGCGTCTATAAGAACAGCAAGAACAAGGAAGCGGCTTGGTCTTCGGCTGTGGCCCTACTTGTTTTCGCTTCCGTTCGTGCTTTTGTACTTGGCGTTTCAGTTTTATCCGGTCATCTATTCGTTTTTCCTCAGTTTTCACGAGTGGAATGGTGTCAGCGAGAAACGGTTTGTTGGGTTCGCCAACTATGTGACGCTGTTTACAAAAGATCCGTTGTTTTACAAATCGATTTTCAACACGGTTGTCATTATGCTGATGTCGTTACCGACCTTGGTCTTAACCGGCATGCTGTTGGCTTATCTCATTTTTAACATGGTTAAAGGGCGAATGCTGTTTCAAACGGCGAACTTTCTGCCTTATATTACGACGCCTGTTGCTATTGGCTTTATTTTCTCCTTTATGTTCGACTGGCAGACCGGGATCATCAACGCCTTATTCGTAAAGATGGGCTTGCTTCAGGAAGGAATTTACTGGTTACAGGACCCCTGGCTGTCCCGAATCATCATTGCGATTATGATCGTGTGGCGAAATTTAGGTTACTTTATCGCGATCTATTTGGCGGGGATGACGGCCATTTCCCAAGATGTCTACGAGGCAGCGAAGGTGGATGGAGCTACAGCATTTCATACCTTCACCCGCATCACGCTGCCGCTGCTCCGAAATATCTCTGTGTTCCTCATTGTCACTTCGATTATCGGAAGCCTGCAGTTGTTTGACGAGCCGAAGCTGCTGTACGGCGGCTGGACGGCGAGCCAGGTCGGCGGACCAGACAACGCGGCGCTGACGATCATTTGGAAGTTCGTCAACGATTCGTTTATGAATGTTCGTTTTGGATATGGTGCGACGATCGCTTATGCGTTGTTCATGCTGATCGTTGTGTTCTCCATCGCCAGCTACAAGCTCTCCATGGGGAAGGGGGACCAGGAATGAAGGTCGTAAAATGGGTGTTTCTCAGCATAGTTACCCTCGTATCGCTGTTCCCTTTTTATGTGATGTTGATGATGTCGACGTATTATTCTGAAGATATTTTCAAAGGCTTGCCGTTGATTCCTTCCGACTATTTGTTGGAGAACTTGAAAACTGTGTTTAAGACCAACTTCGTGCAGGTTTACTTGAACAGTATGATCGTTTCGGTGTCCGCAGTGGTTATCGGTGTCTTCACGGCTACGATGATCGGTTATGCGGTCGCTAAATACCAATTTAAGCTGAGGAATTTTCTTCGTTATTTCATTATCATTACGATGATGGTTCCCAGCCAGGTTGGGTTGATCGGTTACGTTATCGAGATGCGTACGCTGGGGTTTGGCAACACGCTTCTCTCCGTCATTCTGGTTTGGAGCGCATGGTCGTTTGGCGCCTTTTTCATGGTGCAGTTTATCAAGGATACGGTACCCAATGAAGTCATCGAGTGCGCGAGAATTGACGGGGCCTCGGAGCCGCGGATTTTCTTTAACATCGTTATTCCGTTAATTAAGCCGGGACTGGCTACGTTGTCGACGCTGGTGTTTCTTTGGTCATGGAACAACTACTTACTGCCGTTGGTGACGATCAATAACAGCGAGAATTATACGATCCCGCTGTTCGTTTCAACGTTAGGATTTGTCCACCGGACCGATTATGGCGCTCGGATGGCGGCGCTGGGGTTGTCGACGTTGCCTGTTCTCATCATCTTCCTGTTTGGCAGCTGCTCATTCATTAAAGGGATTACTTCAGGGGCCGTGAAAGGATAAGAGCTAAGCGGAACCGCCGAAATCAAGCTTCTAAATTTAAGAGGTTTTAAGAGGTGAATCGCATGAACAAGATCAGCGCGCATCTTCCCCGCAAACTAACGATTACGATGTGGGATTTCTCTTGGTATACGATGACGATGCCGGGGGAACCGTTTCACGATCTGGAGCAATGCTTCAAGGAGGCGGTGGAAAGGGGCTACAATACGATTCGAATCTGTGCGATGCCATTCCTGCTATTTACCGCAGACGGCCCGCGTCCTGACCGATTAGCCTTCTCCAATCTTGGTCAAGTGGGAGTGAGGACACGCTGGTATAACTGCACAGGCGGCGCGGAAATCGACGGTCATCAGCATTTATTAAATCTGTTTCGTCTGGCGAAGCAATACGACATGTTCATCATCCTCTCTTCCTGGGAGTATCAACAGAGCCCCAGCTTCTTGAGGACACCGGAGCTATTTGAAGCGCTGCAGGCGATTCCGCCGCAGGAGCGATTCATGGCTTTGGCTCGGTCGATGGATCAGTTAATTCGTTTCGTCAAATCAGCCGGACTTGGAGACCGTATCGCTTACGTGGAACTGCACAACGAGATCGAGTTTGGACGGTTGAGTCAGATGGCGCTGGAGGCGGGCATCTCGTCCCGGCAGCTAGGCAAGCTGATCCGCTATACGAAGTCCTATGTGGAGGAGGCACTTGCCTATTTACAGGAACAGCATGCCGATCTTCGGATCACCGGCTGCTACACGCTGAACGAGCCCTATTCCAAAGACTGTGTTCCGGATAACGAGCAGGTTGCCCATTTTCACATGTATATTAACGGTGTACTGCAGCAGTTGATGGAGGAGACGGGGATCCGTAACCCGGATCTCGAATTTCCCAATGCTTTGGTGCAATCTTTACTAAGAGATGATGCTCCGCCGTTCGAGGACTATAGGCTGCCCGATGGTGAGGAATGGCGAATGCATGAAAATCCGGTTGGCCTTAAGCTGATGTACGTCCATGATTGGTGTGACCCGGTGAAATGGGATTTGTACTTGTATGAGCATTACGGTATACACCAAAAGGCCATGCTGCAGAAGGTGGACGAACGGTTTGAAGAAACTGCGGATTGGGCAGAGAAGCACGGCATTCCGGTTGTTATTGGCGAAGGATATGTCGGCTATACGCCGCTGTTCGCCCAATTTGAGGAAGGGCCGGTTGGCAAAGCTATTGCAGAATATGCCATACGAAGAGGGATGGAACACGGCTTTTGGGGCATGGTGCTTTGCTCCAATTGTGCTCCTCATCATCCTTTTTGGTCTGACATCGCTTGGCAGCAGAAGTGGAACCGGTTTATTTTAAACAGTTGACATGGATGGTATCGCCCTTTTGCCTTCTTAAAGGTAAAGGGGCTTTTACGTTTGTGGAGTTGGATCCCGTCGAATTGACGATGCACTGAATTTGCGGCATTATTAGAAGAGACGCATGGAACGAAGGTGCAGACGGGAGGAATGTCACATGCTGTCGACCGAGGAAATTATTAAAGTGATGTCCAGCCGGGGACTGCGGATTACCGACCAACGCAAAAGCTTGGCCAAACTGTTCGCTGAGCGGGATGGTTATTTGACCCCTAAGGACGTCTATGAATATATGGGTAAAGAATACAGCGGCCTGAGCTTTGATACCGTGTACCGGAACCTCCGGGTAATGGAGGAGCTGGGGGTGTTGGAGCAGGTTGTCTTTGAGGACGGCTTGAAGTTCCGAGCCAGCTGCAGCAGTGAAGGGCATCATCACCATCATATGATCTGCTTGCAATGCGAGAAGACGTATCCGATTCATTTCTGCCCGATGCCGCTGACCGATGCGCCGGAGCAGTTCCAGGTTGTGAAGCATAAATTTGAGGTGTTTGGGTATTGCAAAAATTGCCGGCCGGATGGCAAGCCGCAGGATGCCGCGCCGGAACAACACGAGGTGCACTAAAGATGGGCCTTGTGCGTAAAACGTTTCAGGCACCAATCCACGTGTATCGCAAGTTTATTTCACCGCTAAAGCCGCCGACCTGCCGATTTTATCCGACCTGCTCGGCCTATGCCTTGGAGGCGATTGAGGTGCACGGACCGTTGAAAGGGTCCTGGCTGGCGGCCAAGCGGATCGTGAAATGCCAGCCGTTTCATCCAGGCGGGTATGATCCGGTTCCCCCCAAGGTTGAGAAGAAGCGTGGGGGAGAGCAAGGCACGCCGCCGCTGAGCGACGGACAGGCCTAATTGCATTGGTGTGCAGTGACCAACCCAGCGTGGCCGTGTCAACTCATATAAAAATGTTACCGAAGGATAATGGTTCACTCACGTAATTT
>NZ_JAWDJI010000223.1:0-13012 GCF_032465655.1 Paenibacillus sp. 3LSP
ATCTGATTTTGAATCCGTCACATTAGAACGATTTAGCAAATATCACGGATTCAGGTGAGTAATATTTTCGTAAACCTTCCTGTAAAAGACTTGCAGAGATCGATGAAATTCTTTCAATCGATCGGCTTTGAGTTTAATCCGCAATTTACCGATGAGAAGGCGGCTTGTTTGGTGATTGGTCCGAATATTTTCGCCATGCTGCTGACGGAGGAGTACTTCAAGTCGTTTACGAAGAAAGAAATCCCGGATACCTCGGGTCATTCGGAGGTCATCGTTGCCTTGTCGGCCGAGAGCCGTAATCAAGTGGACGAAATCGTGAACAAGGCGCTCGCCTCGGGCGGGAAGCCCTACAGCGATCCGGTTGACCACGGATTTATGTATACTTGGAGCTTCCAGGATCCGGACAGCCATCTCTGGGAAATCGTATTTATGGATCCGAGCGCTGTGCCATCGGAATAAAGAAGGATTATTCCATGCCCTATGTGAATTACATAGGGCATTTTTGCAATATTAAGTGCTAATATCATGGTCAACTAAACCTACAGCATTCATTGCCGCCAACTAAGTTGTTGGTTATAATAGTTGGGTAGATTATTAAGAAAGTGGGAAGAGTATGGGCCGCAAATGGAATAATATTAAAGAGAAAAAGGCTTCGAAAGACGCGAACACTAGTCGAATCTACGCGAAGTTCGGCGTTGAGATTTATGTAGCTGCCAAGAAGGGCGAGCCGGATCCGGAATCGAACCGTGCCTTGAAGGTCGTTCTTGAACGGGCGAAAACGTACAATGTGCCGAAGGCGATCATTGACCGGGCTCTCGATAAAGCGAAAGGCGCTACGGATGAAGTATATCAAGAGTTGCGTTATGAAGGCTTCGGCCCTAACGGCGCGATGGTCATTGTAGATACATTAACGAATAACGTAAACCGTACCGCACCGGAAGTACGCTCCGCATTTAATAAGAATGGCGGAAACATGGGCGTAAGCGGATCGGTATCTTATATGTTTGACGAAACAGCCGTCATCGGGATGGAAGGCAAATCGATTGATGAAGTGTTTGAAATCCTGATGGAAGCCGATCTTGAGGTGCGGGATATCATCGAAGAGGACGAGTCGGTGATCGTATATGCCGAACCCGATCAATTCCATGCCGTTCAAGAAGCGCTCAAGAACTCAGGGGTTACGGAGTTTACGGTAGCGGAACTGACGATGCTGCCTCAAAACTACGTTACTCTACCGAGTAAAGAAGTGGAAGCGCAGTTCGAGAAGTTGATCGATGCGTTGGAGGATCTGGAGGACGTACAGCAGGTTTATCACAACGTGGAATTTTCGGATTAAGCCCTCAGACGAGGCGATAAACAACGGGCTGATAAGAAGGACTCTTCTTTCAGCCCGTTTTTGATTGTTTGCGTAATACTTTAAACGATTCATTGACACTGAATCGCCCAACGACATAATATACATTACTGTTTAGGAAGCAGGTAGGAAGGGGCTTTATATGACAAGCTGGAATTTGGCTGGACTGCGAACACATCAGGCGTTGTCCCGTTATTCGACTTACGAAATCGGGGGAGAGGCCCGTTTTGTGGGAACGCCTCATTCAGTAGAACAATTGCAAGAGTTGCTGGAATTGGCTTATCGTCGCGGTATATCACCGATCTTTTTTGGCGGAGGATCCAATTTGCTGTTTCCCGATCAGCCGGATCCCGATGCACTGTTTCTGACCACTCGAGAAATGGTTGAGGTGAAGCTTGAAGGAGATCGGCTATACGTCTCGGCAGGGGTGCCGATGTCGATGTTGGCTGTGATCGGATATGGCCTGGGGATTACTGATTTTGATTTTACCTTTTTGCTGCCGGGAACGGTGGGCGGTGGAATTTATATGAATGCTAAATATTTTGACCGTCATATCAGCGATACGTTGGTCAAGGTTCATTATATCGATTTGCAACAGCCGGGTACCGTTCAAACCATCAGCCGCGAGGAATGCGAATTTGGGTATAAACAGTCGGTGTTCCAGCATAATCGAACGCGCTGGTTTATCGTTGGCGCTGAGTTTAAGCTCAGTTCTATCGCTCAAGCTGCCGATTTGACAGCGATCCCGGAGCTGGTTGCGCTTCAGGAAGGAAAGCTTCCGTCTCACCAATTACCGGAGTTTGCTTCGCATTTCATCACATGGTTGAAGACGAAGGAAGGGTTAGGGGGGCAAGATGCTGCGTTGACCCCGATGCGAAAGATTATTGAGGACCGAGTAGGGAAGATGCATTTCTCGTATCCTTCCTGTGGATCGGTGTTCAAAAACAACTATTCCGTTGGCGAGCCGATTGGGAAACTGGCGGATCGTCTTAACTTAAAAGGGGTTCAGCGCGGCAATGCACGGATTTCACCTGTTCACGGCAATGTCATTCAAAATGTGGGCGGGGCGACCGCGGCCGATGTGATCGAACTCATTCGTCACGTACAGGATGCCTTTGATCGGAATTACGGTTTTGTTCCCGAACCTGAAGTCGTGATCGTCGAAGGTCAGGCCACCCTACTTCAACAAGAATAACGTTTCATTACCTTAAAGCCCGTCTCGGCAGTCGCCGGGACGGGCTTGTTCTTGTTGGAAAGATAGGTTATTGCGATACCGCAATCGGTATGGACTGGGTATAACCTAATTTACGAGAAATTTCGTTAGCCGCTTGCTGGACTTCCTTAACCAGTTCTGGGATACGCTCTTCCTCAAACTGGACCTCCAATCCAGCAGCGCTGAGTGCAGCAATAATTTGCCCCGTATGATCAAAGATCGGAGCGCTTAACTCAGCCGTGTAGTTCTCCAATTCAGAACGGCTAAAGCTGTATCCTTCCTGACGGGAACGCTCCAGAATCTGACGCAGCTGCGCTTTGTCAGTGATTGTACCGGAGGCGATCCGTAGCAGTTCTGTGGCTTCGAGGTACTCCTCACGTTCTTCCTCCGGCATAAAAGCTAAGATGATGCGAGACGAAGCGCCGGCATACAACGGGGCTTTGCGACCAATTTTGGTGAATAGCCTTACGGGGTGATCCGTATCCAATTTCTCAATATAAATGCTTTCGTCTCCATCACGCAGCACGAGATGAATGGCTTCCTGAATTTCGTCACGTAACTGCTGCATGACCGGCAGGGCAATATGGCGGATATCTAATCGTTCGGCAACCAGGTTGCCGTATTGAAGAAAGAGTAGACCTAGCGAATAAAAACCTTCTGTATCTTTTTTCAAGAATCCCATTTCTTCCAATGATCCGATCATGCGCAGGACCGAAGTTTTAGGAATCCCCGATAACTTGGCCATCTCACTGATATTCAGCTTGGCGTGGGTCAGGAATAACTGAAGCAAATCCATGGACCTGACCACGGTTTTGTTCTTGTGTTTGGTGTTCTTTTGCACGGTATGCCTCCTGCATGGCCTCTAATTCGTTCTGTATTAGTATACAACGAATGGAAGATTGTTGAAAACCAAAAACGCTTACGGAAAATAATGCTTGATTTTTAACCAATTCCGACTATAATGATCGTATATATTGGACATTCGATTTTCGGATGTTCCGATCCGAATTACGGAACAAAATCTTTTAACGCTTTAGCGGAAAAAATCTTGATTTTTATGGAATTATAACTAACAATGATTTTAAACAGAAAATTCGTAATTCGGTATTATAAGTCCGAAATTCGGATAGGAGGATGGACATCATGTTTTCTCCGTCACCTGCTGAGTTTCCCATCATCACTCCGCTCGGAGATTCGGCGTTAATTGTGACATTTGGTGATTCAATTCAAACAAGCACGCATTTAAAGGTAAGGCAGTTGGCGGAATATTTGGAGCATCACCCTTTTCCTTGGATGATCGAGACCGTTCCGGCTTTTACGTCGGTGACCATATATTATGACCTCATGAAGCTCTTGGAAGAAGCGGAGAAGCATGAGGACAGAGTTCGCACACTGACTCCATACCAGTTCGCTGCCGAGCTCGTGTCCAAGTTGATTCACACACTGCAAGACATTAAAGCATCACCAGAAAGAATCGTTGAAATTCCTGTTTGCTACGGAGGGGAGTGGGGGCCGGATTTAGAAATGGTCGCTTCTCACAATGGTCTAACCCCTCAAGAAGTGATCAATATTCATACATCTGCAGATTATCTGGTTTATATGCTTGGATTCGCTCCTGGCTTCGCCTATTTAGGAGGAATGTCTAAACGCATTGCCACCCCGCGTCGGGAAACACCTCGTTTGTCCATACCGGCCGGTACCGTGGGCATTGCCGGAGATCAGACAGGAGTTTATCCCATTGACACCCCAGGCGGCTGGCAGTTGATCGGAAAAACACCGATCGAATTGTTTAAGCCTCAGCAAATGCCGCCAACTTTGCTGCAGGCGGGAGATATCGTCCGCTTCTACTCGATCACCCGTGAACAATTTGAAGCATGGGAGGAGTTGGAACGATGAGTCTCTTGATCGAAAAACCCGGGTTGCTAACTACGGTTCAGGATTTGGGAAGGTTTGGTGTTCAGAAGTATGGCGTGATCGTTGGCGGTGCGATGGATCCCTTCGCTTTACGCATTGCGAACTTACTGGTTGGGAATGCGGAAGGGGAGGCCGGGCTGGAAATTACGCTGCTAGGTCCCGTCATCCACTTTGAGCAGACGACGCTGATCTCACTTTGTGGAGGTGATTTATCCCCTAAGCTGAATGGAGTACCCGTTCCGTTATGGAGGACCGTCCTGGCGCCTAAGGGAAGCACGCTGACCTTCGGTCCGGCGAAATTAGGCTGTCGCGCATATTTGGCAGTAGGGGGCGGCATCGATGTTCCGATTCAGATGAACAGCCGTTCGACTTATTTACGAGCAGGCATCGGCGGTTATGAAGGTCGGGCGCTTGCAGCCGGCGACCGATTAACGCTCGGGGAGATCAGTCCCCTTGGCTCTCATTTTCTTGGTTTACTCGCCAGAGAGGCAAGCAAGGATAGCGGCGCGGTCAGCCGATGGGCGGTCTTTCCGCAAATGCTACCGAAATATGCCGCTAATCCAACTGTGCAGCTGATTCCAGGGGAAGAATACGAATTGTTCCAAGAATCCAGCCGTCACGATTTATGGCAAGAGGAATTTGCGGTTTTGCCGCAGTCCGACCGGATGGGTTACCGTTTCAAAGGCCGTGAGTTAAAGCTGGAGCAGTCGAAAGAGATGATCTCCTCGGCCGTGACAATGGGAACTGTACAGGTACCACCTGACGGGAACCCGATTATTTTGATGGCGGATCGCCAAACAACCGGAGGATATCCCAAAATTTCGCAAGTCGCGAGTGTAGATTTGCCGTTGCTTGCACAGGCCAGCTTAGGGGCTCGGGTGCGATTCCGCAAGATCACCTTGGAAGAGGCCCAGCAGCAAATGATCGAGCGGGAACTCTCGATTCAAACGCTGCGAGAGGGGCTGCATCAGCTGGAGATATCAGGGCGCAAATCTTGATCAGGGACTTGGACCGGCATGCATAATCAGACATCATGAATGGAAAATTCAGTATGGAGGAATTTATTATGGAGAACAATAGCCATCCAAAACTCGAAATTCGGGATTTGCGTGTAGAGTACGACTCCAAGGGCCAACGCACCGTTGCTTTGGAGAACGTTCAGCTTAAGGTGGAAGACGGCGAATTCGTATCGGTTGTAGGTCCGAGCGGCTGTGGAAAATCAACCTTGCTGAAAGTGGTGTCTGGGTTGCTGAAGCCGGCTGGCGGCCATGCCTTTTTGGATGGTCAAGAAATCCAGGGTGTGCCTAGCCAGGTTGGAATGGTGTTCCAAAACGATGCGTTGCTCCCGTGGAAAAGCGTCATCGACAACGTCCGCTTACCGTTAGAAATCAAAGGGATTGCGAAAGACAAGCAAGTGGAAGAAGCTAACCGACTTCTCAAAATGGTTGGACTTGATGGCTTCGGCAGTTACCATCCGAAGGAGCTATCGGGCGGAATGCGTAAACGGGTAGCTCTGGCACGGACCTTCGCTTACGACCCCGAAATCTATTTGATGGACGAGCCGTTTGGACCACTCGATGCGCAGACCCGGGTGAAAATTGGGGAAGAATTCCTACAGCTGTGGGAGAACGTCGGAAAAAGCGTGCTCTTTATCACTCATGATATCGAAGAGGCGATTGCACTGTCTGATCGGGTGATCGTGATGACCTCCAGGCCCGGGCGAATCAAAGCAGAGTTTAAAGTGAATTTGCAACGACCGCGTCCATTTTACGAGATCCGATTTGATCCCGAGTTCAAAGAGCTGCAGAAAGAAATCTGGGCCCAAATGTCTGACGGGGAATAGAGAGGAGGAATCATCAATATGGCAGCAAAAACATCAACCCCATCGGAAAGCTCTCCTTCCCCTAAGGCAGGACGCGGGAATCGCAGCGCCACCGTATGGATCGGCAGATTGGTCGTATTTATCGTCATTATCGGATTATGGGAGCTGTTGTCGGGTACGGCATTTAATTCTTTTTGGCTAAGTAAGCCGTCCCTGATTGTGAAGCGAATTATCGACATGACCGCAAACGGGGATCTTTGGTTCCACATGAGCATTACGCTGCAGGAATCCATCGTAGGTCTTATCATCGGGATGCTTGGAGGTACTTTACTGGGGATTCTGCTTGCGTTCAGCGGGATATTTCAAAAATGGGTGTATCCGTACATCATGGCTTTGTACAGCTTGCCCCGGGTATCGCTGGCACCGCTCTTTATCGTTTGGTTTGGGATCGGAATGACCTCGAAGATTTTGATGGTTGTGGCAATGGTTATCTTCGTCGCTTTTTACAATGCTTATGAAGGTGTGCGGAACATCGACAAAGACTTAATGGATATGATGAGCACGTTTAAGGCGAAATGGACGCATAAGCTTCGCTGGGTTGTACTTCCATCGATTACGGTTTGGATTCTAACCAGCTTGCGGCTGAATATCGGCATGGCTCTGATCGGATCAGTTATCGCTGAATTGGTTGGCTCCAATCGGGGGCTTGGATATTACATCACCTATTCGTCCAACATGCTGGATACGACAGGTATTTTTACAGGCCTTGTCCTCATCATGATTATCGCCGTTGTCTTGGAACAAATTATCGTTCAGGTTGAGCGGCGGCTGCTGAAATATCGTTAAGGGCTGAACTCCAAATTATTTCACCCCATGAAATAAAAATGGAGCAACCATACATTTAGAAAGAAAGCGATTATTCAAGGAGGGGAATCACATGAAAAAAACAAAAATGCTCCTGGCAACGCTGCTGGTTCTGACGATGGCTTTGGTCAGTGCGTGCGGAAGCAACAACAATGCGGCTTCTGGAGGGAATAACGCTGGCGCGAACAATGCGGCAACAGGAAGCAATGAAGATGCTGGCAATGCTACTCAACCAGAAAACGTCAAAATTCGCGTAGGTCTGGTGGGCGGCGGCATGACGCCAATTATTGCGCAAATCGGGATTAATGATGGCTCTTACGAGAAAGCCGGAATTACGATCGAGAAGCAAAGCTTCACGTCCGGCGCGGATATGGTACAAGCCTTGGTTGGCGGCAGCTTGGACATCGTATTGGGTTCTTATGAACACGTCTTAAGACAGCAAAAGAACGGTCTGGGCGTGAAAGCTTACGGCGAAATTTACAATGGCGTAGGTTATTCGCTGGTTGTGAAGAACGATGCTCCGTATCAGAAGCTGGAAGATTTGAAGGGAACGACGCTGGCTGTAACCAAGGTTGGCAGTTTGTCCGACACAGGGTTGCGTGAAGGTTTGAAAGCAGCCAATATCGACCCGGACAAAGACGTACAAATCATCAATGGCGGCAGCGGCGCTACGATGCTGGCTGCCATTGAAAGCGGCAAAGCTGCTGGTGGTATGGTGTCCGAGCCAACGATTTCGCAAATGTTAGCTACCGGGAACTACCGGGTGCTGTATGACCCGCCGTATGATTTTGCCGGTATCACGGTTATGGCCAAAACGGATTGGGTTGAGAAAAATCAGGATGCGATGAAGCGATTCCTTCAAGTCAGCAATGAAGTGAATGAACGCGTGCAGAAGGATCCGGCCTCCGCAGTAGAAGCAATGCTGCAAGAGTTCGATCAAATTCCAGCCGACGTGATGGAAACGGCCGTTAAAAATCAGCTGGCGAAAGTGCCGGCAGGACTTAAAGTAACTGAGGAAGGCGCAAAAAACGTCACGAAGACGCAAATCGAAGCAGGCGTTCTTGAGAAAGAAATTCCGTTTGAAGATACGGTGGACCTTTCGTTGCTTCCTTAAGACATATTAGAATCGGGTGAACAACGCGCGCTTATACCGTGCGTTTTCGCCCGATTTATTTCACAACTGACGATATTAGAGAAAGAAGGCGATCCGCTCATGGCCAAAGATTTAAGAACCTATCTTGGACAATTAACGCAGTTTGATGCAAATAGCGTCAAGCTTGTCGACACGGAGGTTGATCCACGTTTTGGCATTACCGCGTATGCTGCGGCATTGGCGGAGAAAGGCGATTACCCGGCCTTGCTCTTCAATAAGGTGAAGGGCGCACAAATGGCGTGTATTTCCAATCTGCTGACCTCGTACGAGCGCGTCGCCCTCTATTTAGGATGTGAGGTCCAAGACATTCCGCGGGTATATGGCGAGAAATTGCAGCAACCGATTGAACCCGTGGTCGTAGACCGCGCTGCTGCTACAGTGAAGGAAAACGTGATTGAAGAAGCAGACGTCGACCTGTCCAAACTGCCAATTCCCGTACACAACGAGATGGATGGCGGTCCATATTTATCGGCGGGTGTGATGATTATCCGCGATCCCGAATCCGGGCTGATTAATGCGGGGATCTATCGTCACCAAATTTTCAACGAACGCGACATGGGGGTGTGGTTCCTTGGAGCACACCACGGAGGATTGATTTACAAAAAGTATAAAAAACAAGGCAAGCCGGCTCCAATCGCAATTGCATTAGGCCATCATCCCGGATTCATCATGGGAGCGGTTTCCCGGGTTCAAGGGATCGGCGGGGAATACGAAGCGGCTGGCGCATTAATGGGCGAACCTCTGGAACTGGTGAAGGCGGATACGTCTGATCTGCTCGTCCCAGCGCATGCGGAGATCATTCTGGAAGGTGAGATTTTGCCGGATAACGATCATAGCGAAGGGCCGTTCGGCGAATGGCCGGGCCATTATCTCGGCGGAGGCTCGGTACCTACGATCCGCATCAAACGGATTACATACCGGAATCATGCGATCTTCCAAGATATTGTTGCATCGGGTCGAGAGCATTTGGTTGTGGGCGGAGTGCCGCGTTCAGGAAGTATTTATCACACGGCGAAAAAAATCGTGCCAGGTCTCAAAACGGTAAACGTTCCTTTCTATGCCCGCATGAACTGTTATTTGTCGATTCAGAAGGAAAAAGATGCGGACGTGAAAAAAGCGGCTTTTGCAGCGCTGAACACCGAGCCGGAGAATTTACGTCATATCGTCGTGGTGGACGAGGACATCGACGTGTTTAATGGGGAAGAGGTGGCTTGGGCGATTGGCACACGGTTTGATGCGGAGCGCGATTTGCTGGTCATCCCGCGTTGGAACGGTCCTGGTGGTTTACTTCCGACGAACTGGGAGTACAACGCCGAAGGCAAGAACACACCGCGCATGTCCAGCGCTGTAATCGTAGACGCCACCAAACCGGCTCCGCCAGTAATCTTTCCGAAACGCGCCGTTGTTCCAAAGGAACACGTCGAGTTGGCCGATTTGGCTTCGCTGCGCGAACTGTCGGCCGAAGAGAAAACCAACTGGCAAATCTAAAGCTTGTAGCCTCAACCGACAGAAGACGGAGAAGATCACTTCCGTTGTCCATTCTGCCGTTTGAGGCTGGTTTGTTTCATAGTTAATGCCATGAATTAATCCCATTAATGAATTGTGAGAGGAGCATCAGCATGAGTAATGTAGTGGATTTGAACTGTGATATGGGCGAGAGCTTTGGCGCTTATAAGCTGGGCAGAGACAGCGAAGTGTTGAAATTTGTGACTTCAGCAAATATCGCTTGCGGTTTCCATGCCGGCGACCCGGCGACGATGCGCAAGACCGTGAAGCTGGCATTGGACCATGGCGTGGCTTTAGGGGCACATCCAGGCTTGCAGGATTTGATTGGATTTGGCCGTCGCGATATGGATCTGTCTCCGCAAGAGGCTTATGACATCGCGGTGTATCAGATTGGTGCACTTTGGGGATTCGTTCGCGCGGAAGGGGCGAAGCTGCAGCATGTCAAAGCCCATGGTTCCTTCTACAACATGGCTGCGCGGAACGCCGGTTTGGCAGAAGCGATTGCAGAAGCGGTATATAAGATCGATCCCGAGTTGATCCTGTTTGGACTTGCCGGCAGCGAGCTGATTAAGGCCGGGAAAAAAATCGGGTTGCGTACCGCGAGTGAAGTCTTCTCCGACCGGACGTACCAATCCGACGGTTCACTCACCTCGCGCCGTTTGCCGGATGCTCTGATTACGGATGAGGAGCAATCGGTGAAACAAGTCATTCGGATGGTTGCCGAAGGCAAAGTCATGTCACAGCAGAACGTCGATGTGGATATCGAAGCGGATACGATTTGTATTCATGGTGACGGCATCCATGCCGTGGAGTTTGCTGAAAAAATCCGCACTTCATTAACGGCTGCGGGGATTACGGTGCAACCGGTAGGGATCACGCTGGCGCAACAAGCGTAAGCGCAGAAGGAGGAGACAACAGGATGGAACCATTACATTTACAGACGGATGTGTTGGTTGTCGGATCCGGAGCCGCCGGGTTGATGGCAGCCCGAGCGGCGGCCGATGAAGGCGCGCGCGTGATATTGACCGACAAGAGCTTAATCAGCCGGGGCGGAGCGACGATTTTGGCGCAGATGACCGTGGCGGTGGCATTGGGCGAAGCAGAAGAGGACAGCACGGAAATTCATTTTGAGGACACGATGAAGGGAAGCCGGGGCTTGGCTGATCCCAAAATCGTTCGCGCTGTCGTCGAACGGGGACCCGAGGTGATTCTCGAAGCGGAAGGTTACGGCGTCAAGTGGGCTCGTACGCCGGATGGCAAGCGTTCTCAGGCGTTTGCTCCAGGGCATTCCAAAGCCCGCTGCGTCTACGTGGATATTTTGAATACGGGCGGTGCTACAGCGGCCGGTTTAAAGAAGGCGATATGGAAGGATGAGAAGATCCAACGCCTGAAGAACGTGATGATCACGAAAGTTGTTGTTGAAAATGGACGGGCCGTTGGTGCCATCGGCTTCGAGATGGAGGAGTACCGCCCGATTAGTATCGCGGCTTCATCAGTCATTTTGGCTACAGGTGGATTAACGGAGGTCTTTGAGCGCAACAGTGCATCGGCGAACATGACCGGCGATGGATTCGTACTGGCAGCCGAGGCAGGTGCCGAAGTGCGCGATATGGAGATGGTGCAGTTCTTCCCGATCGCGCACCTATTCCCGCCGCTCGTTGGCATCGATCCAATCATGTGGGATCCGTTCCGCTATAAGCTGGGCGGTCGTTTGCTGAACGGGTTTAAAGAAGAATTTATGGATAAATACAACGGCGAAGTTGCCGGAAAATACACGGCGGCGCGTGACCAAACGACGCTGGCGATTTTCCGGGAGGTGGAGGCTGGCCGCGGCACGCCGCACGGCGGGGCGTATCTCGACTTCACGATGGTGCCGGAGGACAAGCTGAAGGAAGCGTTTGGCCCGGTCATCGATATTTTGCGGAATCAAGGCGTGGATTTGACCAAGGATATGGTGGAAGTAGCCCCAATGGCGCACTTTATGCTCGGCGGCGTACGCGTGGACGAAGCAATGCGCACAAGGGTACCGGGTCTGCTCGCATCGGGAGAGTTGATTTATGGCATGCATGGTGCGAATCGCTTATCCGGCAATGCCATCACCGAAGCACTGGTTACCGGGCGAATTGCCGGTGAAACTGCCGCACGCGAGAAAAGCGATGCACTGGATGAAGCTGCTGTGCGTCAAGCCTTTGAGCGGGAGATGGAGCGGTTAACGCAATTTTGGCATCCTACCCCGGTTGAGCGGGATTCTGCCTCGCTCCAAGCGTTTAAACGCAAGCTGCAGAAGGTGATGTGGAAGGGTGCTGGTCCGCTTCGTACGGAAAGCGGCTTGAAGGAAGCGTTGACGGAGCTTAAGGCGCTGGGCAGCGAGCTGGACCGCATCTCGCTGGCGAAGCCGGGCAAATTTGCGCTGTCCCTGTTCGAGAAGCTGGAAGCCGCCAATATGCTGAAAGTCAGCGAAGCGATTGTACTTGGCGCCCTGGAACGCAAAGAGACGCGCGGTGCCCATGTACGATTGGATTACGACGAAACGCTCAGCCAACCGTCCAGCTACAGCTATGTCTTAAATGAGGCAGGGGATTGGGTCGTCACCGAGGTTCCGCTGCCGGCGGGCAGCTAACGGAGACGGACGAGATCAAACGAGCCGGCAAGACGGTTCCGAATGAAGGGAGAATAAGGAACAATGGCAACAGTGACTTTAAACGTAGTTCGCGGCGATGCAGAAAGCGGCGCTTCCTTTGAGAAATACGAAGTTCCATTTCGTGACGGGATGAGCCTGCTGGATGCGATCTTTTGGATTCGGGAGCATGTCGACCCGTCCTTTTCGGTACGGTATTCCTGCCGTTCCGCCAACGCCTGCAAAGAATGCTCGGCGTTTGTGGATGGCAAACCTGGTTACTTGTGCAGCATTCGCGCTGTTCCGGGCAGTGAGGTTAAGATTGAGCCGCTGACCGGCCGTCCGTGGATCAAGGATTTGGCAACCGCCTTGGAGTAGACATCATCATATTTACATGAAGGAGGGGCAATTATGGCCTGGCTACAGCCCCGCAGTTTAGACGAAGCGCTTGAGCTGCTTCGGGAGCGGAATCCCCGTATCGTGTGCGGGGGAACCGATTTGTTCGTGAACGCGCAGCGTAAATCCTATGAGTCGGAGCACACCGACTGGCTCGATATCCGGCGCGTGCC